>DASVTJ010000469.1:0-3941 GCA_036387635.1 Duganella sp. | reverse complement strand
GCTGCCTGGCGCGGCCAACGGCGACGCGTGATCACTGATGATGGCAATTTTCAGCATACGAAAAACTCCTGTTCAAATGTCGGTCACGCGCGTTAGCGCCCGGTTCCAGTCAGCGACAAAGCGGTCTATATGAAAGCGTTCGAGCGCCACGGCGCGCCCGCGCGCGCCCAGCTCGCGCGCCAGCGCCGGCGCGCGCAACAGCATCCGCATGGCCTCGGTCAGCGCCTCGGGGCGGGTGTCGGTCACGCCGCTGCGGCCGTTCTCGATCACCGTCGGCAGCTCGGTCGTGGCCAGGCCGACCACGGGCAGGCCGACCATCATCGCCTCGATCACGGCCAGCCCCAGGCTGGTATAGCGCGCCGGATGGAAAAACAAGCGGTAGTCGGCCATGAATTCCGGAAGTCGCCGGTGCGAGACCTCGCCCAGTCCGTCCAGTTCATCGGCGCCCATGCCGACCAGGTCCAGCGGCACCACGGCGCGCGCCGCTTCGTACAGGTCGGCGCCGAGCCGGCGTCCCCGACGCGCCAGATGATTGACCACCACCAGCCCGCGCGCCAGTCCGCCGCGATAGGTGATGCCGGCCGGCACACGTACGCCGTGCTCGATCACCGTGTATGGCGTGTGCCCGCTGTCCCACATCAGCGCGTTGTACGGCGTTACGTGCACCAACAGCAGGCCGGGATCGTCGACCGGATGCACGGTATCGGTGGCGTGCGGACGTGGCGTGTCGTGCTCGACATAGATGCGCGGCAGGCGCCGCTGTTGTGGCGTCATCAGTTCATACTGGTCGCGGAAATACTGCGGATCGTCCTGATAGATGATGCAGTCGAAGCGGCCATGGCGCACCTGCGCCGCAGGCACGTCGATGACGTTGTCACCCCACGGCATATCGCCGCAACGCCCGCCATAGCCCGGTGGCCGCCCCGGCCGCGACACCACGTGGAAGCGGTGCGGGGCCTGGCTCAGGTAGTACAGATAGCTTCCGTGCGTGTGCCAGGTCAGGATGTCTAGCGTACGCATGCGCGCCCCCTTCCGGGCTGCGGCCGCGGCCGGGCGCACGACGGCGTCGCGGCCTCCGTTACAGCGCGCATGACAAGCGATATTGCCAGTTGTTCCATTCCGCCTCCGGTTCAAAACACCACCTGTCGCTGCGCCGTTTCCTGTTCCACACGTTGCTGGAGCTGCCAGAGGTGCGCATAAAAACCTCGTTGCCGCAGCGGCTCGGCGTGCATGCCGCGCCCTCGATGCGTCCATGTTCGAGCACGATGATTTCGTCGGCGCCGACGACCGTCGAGAGCCGGTGCGCGATGATCATAATGCTTCGATTTTTTGACAAGGGCTTAAGTTCAAGCTGAATCGCGTGTTCTGAAGCTGGATCAAGTGCGGACGTGGCTTCGTCGAAAATCTGCATCGGCGGATTCTTCAGGACGATGCGGGCGATGGCCAGACGCTGGCGCGCGCCGCCTCTTCTATTTCCCTGCGGCTGACGCCGATTCGGCCGTATCCGATGAACCCGAGGGCTAAATGACGGTCATACGTAACAGGCGTGGCGCGAGCCACAAGGCGGAAGATACATCGGCATTCAAGGAGGCCAACATGGCACACGCAAACCCGATCCAGATTCAGAAGTACCTCAAAGGCGTTGACTATCCCACCGATAAGAAGACGCTGATCGAGACCGCGAAACAGCAGGGGGCCGACGACAGTGTCTGCGCGTCGCTGGACCAGTTGCCTGACGAGGAGTTCCAGACCCCGGCCGACGTCAGCAAGGCGTTCAAGGGTCCGTCCCAAGACCATGCCGAGCGCGGCGACGCGGATGCGAATCAGGTCGACGACAGCGAGGGCGGCGGCGCTCGCCGCAATCATTGACCATGGGCAGCCAGATGCAGGCCGACATGTCGGCATCGTCAACATTGCCCGCGTTGCCCCTTGCCGACGCCATTGTCCGCTTCCATGATGCGGAGCTTTCGCGCTGGCAGGCGGGTGGTGCCGACGAGGATCACGAGGATCACGAGGATCACGATAATGGCGACCTTGGCGGCGGACCCCAGCGCGGCGCCGACGACGTCTGGCGCGCGATTGACGTCAACCACCGGCACAACCGCATGTTGTGGCGAGAGGAGGATCGCGCGCGGCGCACCGACGTCGGCGCTGAAGCGATCGCTGCCGGCAAGCGCCTGATCGACCGCCACAACCAGCTGCGCAACGATGCCGTCGAGGCGATCGACGAGGCGCTGCTGGCACGGTTGCCGGCCGAGCTGGAGCCGGCGTCGGCGCTGGCGTGCGGCGGCGCCGGACCCGCCGCGCGCCTGAGCAGCGAAACCGCCGGCGCCATGATCGACCGGCTGTCCATCCTGGCGTTGAAGATATTTCACATGCGCGCGCAAGCGCACCGTGTCGAGGCCGGTGCCGCCCACATGGCCGCGTGCGCCGCCCGGCTGGAGCGGCTGATGGCGCAGCGCAACGACCTGGCCGGTTGCCTCGACCGGCTGCTGAACGAGGCGGCAACCGGCGCCGCCTGCTTCAGGGTGTATCGCCAGTTTAAAATGTACAACGATCCCGCGCTGAACCCGTCGCTTTACGGGCGCCGCGAGAACGTCGGTGCCGGAGGCGGACCGTGAGCGCGCGCGTCGATGTGCTGGTGCCGACGTTTAACCGGTCGCATGCGCTGAGCGCCACGCTCGTGTCGCTGGCGGCGCAGACGGAGAGGCAGCTGCGCGTGGTCGTCTCCGACCAATCCGGCGGTGGCGGCGCGCTGGAGGACCCGCTGGTCCAGGCCGCGCTGCGCTTTCTGATCGCGCAAGGCCATGACGCCAGCCTCACGCGCCACCTTCCCCGTCGCGGCATGGCCGAGCAGCGCGCCTTTCTGCTGTCGCGCGCCAACACCCCTTATTGCCTGTTTCTCGATGACGACGTGCTGCTCGAAAGCGACCTGGTGGAACGGCTGCTGAAGGCCATCACCGAGCAACAATGCGGTTTCGTCGGCAGCGCACTCCACGGGCTGAGCCACGTGGGCGGCAAGCGGCCGCACCAGGAAGCCATCGAATTCTGGCACGCCAGGGTGGAGCCGGAGTTGGTCGAACCGGACAGCCCGGCGTGGCAGCGGCATCATCTGCACAGCGCCGCCAATCTGTTCCATGTGCAGTCCAGGCTGGGCCTGACGCGCGCCGCCACGCGCTGCTACCGGGTGGCCTGGATCGGCGGATGCGTGCTCTACGACACGGCCAAGCTGCGCGCGGCCGGCGGCTTCGACTTCTGGCGCGATCTGCCTGCCGAGCACTGCGGCGAGGACGTGCAGGCGCAATTGCAGGTCATGGCCCGCTTCGGCGGCTGCGGCATCATCCCGTCCGGCGCGTATCACATGGAGCTGCCCACCACCATCACGCAACGCGAATGCGATGTGCCGCGTGCGTTGCGACAAGCCGCCGGTATTGCGTGGCCACGTCCGGCGGCCGGACCCAGCTAAGGCCGGTATGCCCACGCCCACCACACCTGCCAACGCCGCGTCGCTGCCGGCCCTGCTCACCGCCGCCCCGCCCGCCGTGCTGCCGACGGGCCCGGCCGCCACAGGGCAACCGACCGCCCAATCGTTCGCCGCGCTGGTGCCCGATGTACGCCATATCGTCGTGCTGCGTCCGAACGCGATCGGCGACTACGTGTTCGCGCTGCCGGCCTTGCACGCATTGCGCGACAGCTATCCCGAAGCGCGCATCACGCTGCTGGGAAAACCGTGGCATGCCGGATTTCTGCACGGCAGGCCCGGTCCGGTGAGCGATGTCATCGTCATGCCGCCGTTGCCCGGAATCGGCGCGCCGCCCGACGGGCCGATGCCAGAGTCCGCGCGCCAGCTGGTCGCCGCGCTGCGCAACATGCGCATCGACCTCGCGCTGCAAATGTACGGCGGCGGCACCTGGTCGAACGGCTTCGTCGCCTCGCTTGGC
>DASVTJ010000468.1:0-1795 GCA_036387635.1 Duganella sp. | reverse complement strand
CGACCAGTCCGCACTGGAAATCGTTGACACCGCTAAGCGCACCGGCGCCGTTGTCAAGGGCCCAGTTCCACTGCCAACCCGCATCCAGCGTTTCGACATCCTGCGTTCGCCGCACGTCAACAAGACCTCGCGCGACCAGTTCGAGATCCGCACCCACCAGCGCCTGATGGACATCGTCGACCCAACCGACAAGACCGTTGACGCGCTGATGAAGCTGGATTTGCCAGCTGGCGTCGATGTCGAAATCAAACTGCAGTAATCGGTTTTAAACCGGCCGGCGGAAGCATCCGCCGCCGGTTCTGAAAGGCCGGGCCTGTCCGCGAAAGCGGGCACGCCCGGCCTTTTTGTTTTGGTGCCCGTGGCAGGCGTCGTCGACGGCTCATGGCGGATTGCGTCTGTCGGCTCATCCGCCCCAACGGTCTGCGTGCGCACGCGCCTGACGCGTCATGCGTTCCGGCGCCGGTACGGATCGTACGGATTGGCGGCCGCCGGGCCGGCGGCGCCCTGGTCGGAGAAGGGGCGCATCAGATAGTGGCGCGCCATCGCTGCGCCGCCGATGGCGATGGCGTTGGCGCCGAAGTGCGGCGTGCGGATCGTCGGCGCCGGCAGCAGGGCGGCGTCGGCGCAGTCGCGCAGCACCGCGCGGCCCGGCTCGATAAAGCGCGCGCCCAAGCGCAGCGCCGCGCCGCCGATGACAATGCACATCGGATCGAACGCCACCCATAAATTGTTCAGCAGCACGCCCAGATGGCGCCCCGCCGCCTCGACCGCCTCGCAGGCGCCCGCGTCGCCCGCTTCGGTGAGGGCGAACAGCCGCTCGAGCCGCTTCAACGGCGCCGCAAGTGTGTTGGCGTCGCCGCCGTTAGCGTCGTCGTTGCCGTTGCCGTCGCTGTTGCTGTTGGCTTCGTCGCAGTCTTTGCCTTTGCCTTTGCCGTTGGCCTTCTCCTTGCCTTCGCCCTTGCCCTTGGGCTCGCCCGTGCCGTAGACCTGGTCCATCACCGCGCGCAGCCCGATCAGCGCGTCGGCGCAGCCGCGCCGCCCGCACGAGCAGCGCGGTCCAGCCTGCTGCAAGATGGTGTGTCCGACCTCGCCTGCGAAGCCGGACAGGCCGGTCAGCAGCCGGCCATTGACGACGATGCCGGCGCCGACGCCGTGGCCGATGCTCAGGTAGATCAGCGGGTCTGCGCCGCCGTCGCCGGCAAACTCCAGCTCGGCGAGCGCTGCCACGTTGGCCTCGTTCTGGATGAACAGCGGCAGCCCGGCCAGCGCGCCGCCGGCCAGGCTGGCGAAGCGGGCGCGCAGTCGGCCGGCGACATCGACGTCGCGCCAACCCAGGTGGGGCGCATGGCGCAGCACGCCGGTGGCGTCGTCGACGACGCCGGGCACGCCGATGCCCAGGCCGAGCATCACGCGGCCGTCGAGCGCGCCGCCAGGGTGCGCCATCCCGGCCATCGCGGCCAGCCCGTCGGCGATCAGCTCGACGCAGGCGTGCGGATCGGCGACGTCGGGATAGGGCAGGGCGCGCTCGGCCAGCACGTTGCCCAGCAGGTCGGTGGCGACCAGGCGCGCCGCGACGACGCCGACGTCGGCCCCCAGCAGCGCCAAGCGGCCGGTGTCGAGGCGCAGCGGCGTGGCGCGACGGCCCAGCGCGCCCGTGGCGACCAGGGCGCTTTCGCACAGCCAGCCCTCGTCCATCAGTTCGCGCACCAGCAGGCTGACGGTGGACTTGGTCAGGCCGACCGCCTCGGCCAGCGCCGCGCGCGACAGGCCGGGCGCGCCGCACAGGTGGCGCACC
>DASVTJ010000467.1:0-11516 GCA_036387635.1 Duganella sp. | reverse complement strand
GCGTTGTCCATGGAGCCGAACCACAAGGCGCCATGGCGATCGATGTAGCCGTCATTCAGGCGGTTGCCGGGCAAATCGGTTTCCACTTCGTGCAGCAGGTCCAGCGCGCCGCTCATGAACGAAAACCGTAACAATTGGCCCGGCAGCCCGCAAACGAAGTCGCCGCCGCGCATCGGCAGCGCGAAGCCGACTTCTCCGGGCAGGCTCCAACTCTGGCGCAGCCCGCCGTCCTCGCCGCAGCGGTGCACCTTGTGCCCCTTGATGTCGACGAAATACAGCGCATGATTTTCGGCGTGCCATACCGGGCCTTCACCGAGCATCGCGCCTAGAGTCCAGATACATTCAGGCTCGATTCGAAAGCTAGTCATGTGCCGAACCCCCTTGTTTGAATTTGATTTTCATGCTCGTCCGAGGCTTGGTTTGTTGGGATAATACGTCCACTCCGGCACCAGATAGCGCATCGCCATCGCGTCGTCGCGCGCCGTGGTGGCCACTTTCTTGTACAGTTCATGGGCCGCTTCGATACGCTCCATGTCCGGCTCGATGCTAAGGCCCGGCGCCTGCGGCACCCGGACCTTGCCACCGACGATTTGCAGCGGTTCGCGCGTCAACCGCTCCTGTCCTTCCTGCCAGATCCAATGCGTGTCGATGGCGGTGATTTTACCCGGAGCCGCCGCCGCCGCGTGGGTAAACATCGCCAGCGATACGTCGAAGTGATTATTCGAGTGCGAGCCCCAGGTCAGCCCCCAGTCGTGGCAAAGCTGCGCCAGTCGCACGGAACCCTGCATGGTCCAGAAATGGGGATCGGCCAGCGGGATGTCGACCGCGCCGAGCAAATGCGAATGGGCCATCTGGCGCCAGTCCGTCGCTACCATGTTGGTAGCCGTCGGGATGCCGGTGGCGCGGCGGAATTCGGCCATGACCTCGCGGCCGGAGTAACCGTTTTCGGGACCGCACGGATCTTCGGCGTAGGCCAGCAAATGGCCCTGTCCACGGCACAGCTCTATCGCCTCGCGCAGCGACCAGGCGCCGTTGGGGTCCAGGGTCACGCGCGCGTCGGGAAAGCGGGCCTTGATCGCGGCCACCGCCTCCATCTCTTCGGAGCCGCGCATCACGCCGCCTTTGAGCTTGAAGTCGCGGAAGCCGTACTTCTCCACCGTCGCCTCGGCCAGCCTGGCGATGGCCGCCGGCGTCATCGCCTCCTGATGGCGCATGCGGTACCAGTCGCCTTCGGCCCCATGCCCGGCAAGATAATCGAGGTCGGTGCGGGTGCGCTCGCCGATATAAAACAGATAGGCCAGCATCGGCACGCTGTCGCGCTGCTGGCCGGCGCCAAGCAGCTCGCACACCGGCACGCCGAGGTGCTGGCCCAGCAGATCGAGCAGGGCCGCCTCGACGGCCGTGACCACGTTCTCCAGCCGCAGGTTGATCTCGTGCGGCTGCTTGAGCACTTGCGCTTCCGCTTCCGACGTGACCTGGTATTGCCGGCCGCTGGCGTCCTTGTTGGCGATGGCGTCGCGGATGCGGTTAAGGGTGCGGTTATAGCGGCCGATCTGTGTGCCGATCACCAGCGGGACGGCGCTCTCCAGCGCGCGCAAGATGCCGGCGCCGCCGGGCACTTCGCCCATCCCGGTGTGGCCGGCGCTATCCTTCAACAGCACCAAATTGCGCGTAAAGTAAGGGGAATGCGCGCCGCACAAATTAAGCAGCATGCTGTCGTGGCCCGCGACCGGGATGACACGCATTTCCGTGATCACCGGTGCCGCCGAATTCTCTAAATTTGTTGCCTGCACCATGCCTTTACCCTAAAATGATAAGCGCTAACATTCAACCAGTGTGAAGGATTTATGCGATCAAGTCAACACGCGTCACGCCGCCTTTTGAGCGGATTGTTGGGCACTTCCCGCGCGGCAGTGATGGCCGCGTTGGCGGTGCCGCTTTTGTTGACCGCTTGCGCATCGGCGCACGATCCGCGCGGCGGCGCCGGGACGCCGGAGCAGCGATGGGTCGCCTCCTGGGGCAGCGCGCAGCAGATTCCCGACGCCGCCAACGAGCTGCCCGCGCCGAACTGGCGCGACGGAAGTTTGCGCCAGACCTTCCATCTTTCGCTGGGCGGCAGCCGCCTGCGGGTCCGTCTCAGCAACGTCCACGGTACCGCGCCGTTGATGATCGAAGGCGCCAGCGTCGGCATCGCGCCGGGACCGGGCAAAGCGAGTGTCGACGGCACTACGCTTAAAACCCTCACCTTCGACGGCAGCACTTCCGTGATGATCCCGGCCGGCGCCGAATACCATAGCGACGCGGTCGCGCTGGAAGTCAAACCGGCCAGCGATCTGTCGGTGTCGCTGTACTTCAAGGAGGCGCCGCCACGCCAGACCAGCCATTCCGGGGCGCGCGCCACCAGCTTTTTCGCCAAGGGCAATCGCATCATGGAAGCCGATTGGCCCGGTGCCGGCACCGGCACCGGCACAATAGCGCGCTGGTTCCTGGTCAGCGACATCGACGTGCAAGCGCCACCCGGCACCGGCGCCTTGGTGGCGGTGGGCGACTCGATCACCGACGGCTACGGCGTGACCACCGACGGCAACAACCGTTGGCCCGATCTGCTGGCGGAGCGTTTGCGCAAGGACGGACGGCAAATGGGCGTCGTCAACGCAGGTATTGGCGGCGGCCGCATGCTGCGCGACGGCCTGGGGCCGAATCTGGCGTCGCGATTCGACCGCGACGTGCTGTCGCGCGCCGGCGTCACACACGCGCTGGTGTTCATCGGCGTGAATGATTTGGGCGGGCAGCACCGCAACGCCCCGGACCTGCCGGCGGACCGCAAGCGCATGCTGGCCGACCTCAAACTGGCGCACCGCCAGCTGGCCGGGCGGGCACGTGCCAGGGGCGTGTGTATGATTGGCGCAACCATTACTCCCTATGTCGGCAGCGACTATTATCAACCAAAGCCGCAAAACGAAGCCGACCGCCAGGAAATGAACGCCTGGATACGCAATTCCGGCGTATTCGACGCTGTCGTGGACTTCGACGCCGCGCTGCGCGATCCGGCCGCGCCGGAAAAAATAAACAAGCCGCTGGACTCCGGCGACCATCTGCATCCGTCGCTGGCGGGCTACCGTGCCCTCGCCGACGCCGTACCGCTCGACATACTGCGCCGCGACTGTGCCCGCAGCAGATAAAAAAAACGGATAACACGCGAACGACCGCACACGGCGCCAGGCAAACAAAATAATAGATAACGATAAAAATGAGACCAACCTATCTTTCGGCGGCAGCTGCCGCGCTTGCCCCAACGCGCGCCCCGTCGCTCGTCCCGATACTGGCCCTGATAGCGCTGCTAACCTGCGCCCTGCCCGCCCACGCGCTCGGCCAGAAACGCCTGGCCAGTTTCGACAATCCACCGGCCGACGCGGTCACGCTGGCACAAGGCGGCCGCGCCGCCACCATCTACGTCGACCACGCCGACCACCCCGGCGTGGTGCGGGCCGCCCGCGATCTGCAACAGGACATCGCGCGCGTGAGCGCCACCGAGCCCATACTCGAACAAACCGCCAGACCATCCGGCGCCGACGTCATCATCATCGGCACCATCGGCAAAAGCGCCCTGATCGACCAACTGATAAGCGCGGGGACACTGAACGTCTCCCCCATCAAAGGCAAATGGGAAGGCTGGCAAGTACAAACGCTGCGCAACCCGCTGCCCGGCGTCGAACGCGCCTTGGTCATCGCCGGCAGCGACAAGCGTGGCGCCATCTACGGCATTTACGAAATCTCCGAGCAGATCGGCGTCTCGCCGTGGCAGTGGTGGGCCGACGTGCCGGCGCCCAGACACGCCAACATCCACATCTCCGCACCCGCCGCCGTCAGTGACGCGCCGGTGGTCCAATACCGGGGCATCTTCCTTAACGACGAGCAGCCGGCGCTGACCGGCTGGGTGCAACAACGCTACGGCGGCTACAACCACCAATTCTATGAAAAGGTGTTCGAGCTGTTGCTGCGCCTGCGCGCCAACTACCTGTGGCCGGCGATGTGGAACTCGGCCTTCTACGACGACGACAAATTAAACGGCAAGCTGGCCGACGAATACGGCATCGTCATGGGCACCTCGCACCACGAGCCGATGATGCGCGCGCAGCAGGAGTGGAAGCGCCAGGGCAAAGGTCCGTGGGACTACAACAAAAACGCCGGCGTGCTGGATGACTTCTGGAGCAAGGGCCTGCGCAATACCCGCGATTACGAAAAGATGATCACTATCGGCATGCGCGGCGACGGCGACGAACCGATGTCGGAGCAATCCAACGTCGCGCTGCTGGAGCGGATCGTCCAACGCCAGCGCGAAGCCATCGCCAAAGAGATCAACCCCGATGTCACCAAGGTGCCGCAGACCTGGGCGCTGTACAAGGAAGTCCAGGACTACTACGAAAAAGGCATGCGCGTTCCCGACGATGTGATGCTGCTGTGGTGTGACGACAACTGGGGCAATATTCGCCGTCTGCCGACGCAGGAGGAACGCAAACGCGCGGGTGGCGCGGGCGTCTACTATCACTTCGACTACGTCGGGGGGCCTCGCTCGTACAAATGGCTCAACGTTACGCCGATTTCCAAGATCTGGGAACAGATGCACCTGGCGTGGCAGTACCAGGCCAACCGCATGTGGATCGTCAATGTCGGCGACTTGAAACCGATGGAAGTGCCGATCGAATTTTTCCTGACCTACGCATGGAATCCGGCCGCGTGGCCGGCCGGGCGCCTGCCGGACTACCTGAAGCTGTGGGCCACGCGCGAATTCGGTCCCGAACACGCGGACGACATCGCCGACATCGTCACCAGATACACCAGGTACAACGGCCGGCGCAAACCGGAGCAGCTGGAACCGACCACCTACAGCCTGGTCAACTACGGGGAAGCGGCGCGCGTCGTCGACGACTATCGCGCCATCGCCGCCCGCGCCGAACGCATCTCCGCCGCGCTGCCCGCCGCCAAGCGCGATGCCTTCTTCCAGCTGGTGCTCTATCCGGTGCAGGCCAGCGCGGTTGTCAACGAGTTGTATGTCACCGCCGGCATGAACCACCTGTACGGACTTCAGGGACGCACCTCCACCAACGACCTGGCGGACCGCACGCGTCAGCTGTTCCAGCAGGACGCGGAACTGGTGCGCCGCTATCATGAGGACATCAGCAACGGCAAATGGAATCACATGATGTCGCAGACGCACCTGGGCTACACCTACTGGAACCAGCCGCCGCGCAATGTCATGCCGCCAGTGACGGAGGTGCAGGTTCCAAAGCAGGGCGACATGGGCGTTGCCGTGGAAGGCAGCGCGAATGTCTGGCCCGGCCCCGCCGGCGACAGCCTGGCCCTGCCGGCGCTCGACGTCTTCGAAAACCGCGCCCGCCATGTCGAAATCTTCAATCGCGGGCAGCAGTCCTTCGACTACAAGGTGAGCGCCAGCGCGCCATGGATCGTGATCGATAAGCCGTCCGGCCGCGTCGAACGGGCGCAGCGCGTCAGTGTCGACGTGCGCTGGGCCGACGTGCCGGCCGGCGTCAACCGCGCGACGCTGACGGTGTCGGGCCCGAACGGCGCCATGACCACCGTCGCCGTTCCGCTGCGGCGGCCAGCCAACGGATCGAAGCCGGCGGCGGGCGATTTTATCGAAACCGCGGGCGTGGTCTCGATGGAGGCCGAGCACTACGCGCGCGCGGTGGCGCCGGCCAAACGCGAATGGCTGCGCATACCGGATCACGGCCGCACGCTGTCCGGCATGACCACGCTGCCGGTGGATGCCCCGGCCGACGGTGTGCCGCAGATGCGGCTCGAATATCGGATGCAGCTGGCGTCGAAAGGCAAAGTCGTCGTGCACGCCACCCTGGCGCCCACGCAAAAAATCCAGCCGGGACCGGGTTTGCGCTATGCGATCTCGTTCGACGACGACGCGCCGCAAATCGTCAACCTGCATGCCGACAGTTCCGAAAAAGTGTGGGAGCGCACCGTCTCGGATGGCGCCACGGTGCTGACGTCGGAACACATGATCGAAAGCGCGGGACAACACACGCTCAAGTTCTGGGTCATCGATCCAGCGCTGGTGCTGCAAAAGCTGGTGGTCGATACCGGCGGCCTGCGCGACAGCTACCTTGGACCGCCCGAAAGCCCGCGCGCACGATAAACAAACCATACACAAAAAGTACAAACAAAACCGAAAAACGGAGACAAGATGCAAAGCATATTCATCAAGCTGCTGGCGGCGCTGCTGTTGGCGTTGACGGCGGCCACGCCGGCATGGGCGGCCGACGAAGACGGCTACGACCTGTGGCTGCGCTACCGGCCACTGGAACGCTCGGCGCAGGTAAGGCTGCAACCGCAGGCACGCGCACTGGTCCTGGCCGGCAAAGCCTCGCCGACCACGCAAGCCGCGCTCGATGAGCTGCAAAAGGGACTGCGAGGGATGCTGGGAAGCGCGCCGGCGCTGTCGTCCACGGTGCGGGACGGCTCGCTGGTGTTGGCAACGCCGGCCACCATGCCGGAGCTGGCGGCGGCGTCCTCGCCGCTGCGCGCCGAACTGGCGGCGCTGGGCAAGGAAGGCTACCTGCTGCGCCGCACCCGCCTGCAAGGCCAGAGCGTCACGCTGATCGCGGCCAACAGCGACATCGGCCTGTTGTACGGCGCCTTTGCCTGGCTGCGCGCGGCCGCCACCGGCGTCGCGCCCGAAGCCAGCTCCGCGCCCAAGCTGCAACTGCGCCTGCTCAATCACTGGGATAATCTGGACCGCACGGTGGAACGCGGCTACTCCGGCGCCTCGATCTGGGATTGGTGGGCGCTGCCGGACATCGCCGACCGCCGCTACACCGACTACGCGCGCGCCAACGCATCGCTGGGCATTAACGGCACGGTGCTCAACAACGTCAACTCCAAGCCGGAAGTGCTGACCGCCGCCTTCATCGCCAAAGCGGCCGCCGTCGCCGACGTGCTGCGGCCTTACGGCATCAAGGTGTATCTGTCCGCCCGCTTCTCGACCCCGCTCGAGCTGCACGAAACCGATACGGCCGATCCGCTCTCGCCCGCCGTGCAAGCCTGGTGGCGCAAAAAGGCCGACGAGATTTACCGCGCGATCCCGGACTTCGGCGGCTTTCTCGTCAAAGCCAACTCGGAAGGCCAACCGGGCCCGCAGGACTACCAGCGCAGCCACGCCGACGGCGCTAACATGCTCGCCGCCGCCGTGGCGCCGCACAACGGCATCGTCATGTGGCGCGCGTTCGTGTACGAGCCGGACGCCGACAAGGCCACCGACCGCGCCAAGCAGGCGTACGACGAATTCACGCCGCTGGACGGCAAGTTCGCCGCCAATGTGCTGGTGCAGGTGAAGAACGGCGCCATCGACTTCCAGCCGCGCGAGCCGTTCCACCCGCTGTTTGGCGGCATGCCGAAGACGCCGCTGATGATGGAGTTCCAGATCACCAAAGAGTATCTGGGCTTTTCCACCGACCTGGCCTACCTTGGCACCATGTTCGAGGAGACGCTGCACGCCGACACCAGACGCGCGCCGCAAGGCCTGACGGTGGCGCAGGTGATCGAAGGCGCGGCGCTGCCGGCCGCGCCGTCCGGCGGCGCCAACCTGACCGGCATGGCCGGCGTGGCCAACATCGGCAGCGACCGTAACTGGACCGGCCACCATTTCGACCAGGCCAATTGGTACGCGTTCGGCCGCCTGGCATGGAATCCGCAAGCGTCCGCGCGCGATATCGCCGGCGAGTGGGCCGCGCAGACCTTCGGCGCCGACGCCCGCGTGGCCACGCCGGTGGTCGACATCATGATGCTGTCGCGCGAAATCGTGGTCGATTACATGACGCCACTGGGACTGCATCACATCATGGGCACCGGGCACCATCACGGCCCGGCGCCTTGGGTCGACAATCTGGAGCGGCCCGACTGGAATCCGGTCTACTATCATCGCGCCGCCCGCGGCGGCATCGGCTTCGACCGCACCGCCAACGGCACCAACGCGCTGGCCCAGTACGCGCCAGGGATCGCGCGCCAGTACGCCGACCCGCGCACCACGCCGGCGCAGTACCTGCTGTGGTTCCATCATCTGCCCTGGGATTACGCGATGCCGTCGGGCCGCACGCTGTGGGCCGAGCTGCTGCACCGCTACGACGCCGGGGTGCGCGGCGCGCGCGACCTGCAGGCGCGCTGGATGGCGCTGCGGCTGCTGATCGACGCCCGCCGCCACGCCGAGGTGGCGCAGCGCTTGCAACGCCAGGTCGCCAACGCGGAACTGTGGCGCAACGCCTGCATCGCCTACTTCCAGTCGGTCAACGGCCTGCCGCTGCCGGCCGGCGTGGCGCCACCACCGCAACCGCTCAACTACTACAAGGCGATCCACTTCCCCTATGCCCCCGGCCGGGGATAGCCGCATATCGACCTTTGCGTGCGCCGTCGACACGCGCGCAATGGCGGATTACGCCACGCTAATCCGCGCTATGTGGTTACGTGGTTACGTGGATCTTCGTATGCAGTTCGCCTATCAAATTGAGCAACGTCGATGGCGAGACCGGTTTCACCAGATAGTGGTCGAAGCCCGCCGCGATGCCTTTGTCGCGGTCCGACGCTTGGCCATAGCCGGTCAGCGCGACCAGCACCATTCCGGCGCTGCGGCTGTCGGCGCGCAGCCTCCTGGCCAACTCATAGCCATCCATATCCGGCAGGCCGATGTCCAGGATCGCCACATCGAGCCTCACGCCACCGTGGGCGCGCCATAGCGCGTCGGCCGCGCTGTGCTCGGCCACGACCTGATGGCCGACCGAGTCGAGCATGATTTCCAACATCTCGGCCGCGTCGACGTTGTCGTCGACCACCATGATCTTCAAGCCGCCGGCCTTGGCGCCGGCCGGCCTTGGCGCCAACGGCGCGCCCGGCGCGCGCCGGGCGCTGGTGCGCGGCAGCGAGACCGTAAAACGGCTGCCCATGCCGACGCCGGCGCTGTAGCAGTGCACCGTCCCGCCGTGCAGCTCCACCAGATTTTTCACCAGCGCCAAACCCAATCCCAGGCCGCCCTGCGTGCGGTCGGGCGTGCGCTCGGCCTGCGAAAACAGCTCGAACACGGCCGGCTGCAAGGCCGGCGCGATGCCGGCGCCATTGTCCTCGACCACCAGCTCGACGTAATCTTCGCTCAACTCCGTACGCACGGTGATGCGTCCGCCGTCGGGCGTATATTTGGCCGAATTATTCAGCAGATTGCTGATGATCTGCACCAGCCGCTTCTGATCGCCCATCACCATCCCGGCGTCGGGCGCCAGGTCCGTCACCAGTCGGTGGCGCTTGCTCTCGATCAGAGGGCGCACCTGTTCGATTGCGTGGAACACCACGTTGCGCACATCCTGCGGCGTGCGCTCGATATCGACCAGTCCCCGCGTCACGCGCGACACGTCGAGCAGGTCGTCGATCAGCGCCGTCATATGACTGACCTGGCGCGCGATCACGCCGCTGGTGTGCCGCAGCCGGTCGTCGGACAGCTTGGCCATGCCGATCAGCTGCGCGGCCGCGCTGATCGGCGCCAGCGGGTTACGCAATTCGTGCGCCAGCATCGCCAGGAATTCGTCCTTGCGCCGGCTCGCCTCGCGCAGCTCCTCCTCCGCCAGTTTGTGCGCGGTGATGTCGAGGATCACGCCGACCACGCGCGTGGCCACCTTGTCGACGTGGTACACGCTGCCGTGCACCGCCACCCAATGGACGCTGCTGTCGGGCCAGATAACGCGGCATTCGACATGAAACCCGCTGTGTGCGGCCACCGCCGCCTCCATCGCCGCGATCACGCGCCCAGTGTCGTCGGGATGCATGTGTCCGACGAAATCGGCCATGCCCCACTGCGCCAGCGGCTCGGTATAACCGAAGCACTGGTCGTGGCGCAGCGAACGCTGCGACGTGTCGTCGAGCAGGTTCAGGTCCCAGTCGCCGATTTGCGCCGCGTTCAACGTGAATTGCAAGCGCTCCGCCAGTTCGCGCACGCGCTCCTCGGACAGCCGGCGCTCGTTCACGTCCAATACCAAAGCCAGCATGCGGTCCGCCTTGACATCGTCGCGCACGCGGATCAGGGTAACGGTGGTGCTGGCCCAGACACAGCTGCCGTCGGCCCGCGCATACTGCGCCTCCAGCTCGAACGGCACGCCTTCGCCGCGCAGACGCCGCAGCGATTCGGCAGCCTGTTGGGCCGCCGGCTCCGCGACATGTGCGTCCAGCGGCCGGCCGACGATCTGGTCGGCGCCGCGCCCCAGTATCTGCATATAGCGTTCGTTGACGCGCACCACAACGCCGTCGGCGTCCGCTTCGGCCACGCCCACCGTCGTTTGCTCGAACAAGGTGGCCACCTGCGCCCGGCTCTCGAGTAGCGCGAACTGGTCGCGCGCATAGCGCATCTCAGCCTGCATTTCGGCTTGCAGCGCCGCCTCGCGCGCCGCCGACGCGCGCCGTTGGTGCGACAGATTGACGGCGCCGTCGATGCGCGCCACCAGCTCGCGCGCGTCGAACGGCTTGACCATATAGTCGTCGGCGCCGGCAGCCAGGCCCTCGACTCGCGCCTCGGGACCGGCGCGCGCCGACAACAGGATCACCACCATGTCGCGCGTGGCCTCGTTGGCGCGCAAGGTCTTGAGCAGCGTGAAGCCGTCGGTATCGGGCATCATCACGTCCGTTAGCACCAGATCGGGCAGCGGCCCGGCGGCGATGGCGTCGAGCGCCTCGCGGCCGTTCCTCACGACGCTGACATGGTGGCCGTTCTTCTCCAAAATGCGCTGGATGTAGGCGCGCATATCGGCGTTGTCGTCGGCCAGCAGGATGCGCGCGCTGATGGCGCCCGCCACCGGCGCCTCCGCCCCGGCGTCCTGCTCCGCTCCCGCGGCCTGCTCCCTCTCCCGCGCGGCGTCGCCCCGATCGAGCCAGCCGACCGCGTCCTCCAGATAGCTGGCGGTCCCGGACCAGCGTCCGGCCTGTTCCGGCTGCTCGACGATCTGGCCGGCAGGCAGGTGGTCCGCGCCGAACTTGAGCCGCACGCTGAACACCGAGCCTTTGCCGTCGACGCTGCGCACGCGTACCGCGCCGCCGTGCAGCGCGACCATCTCCTTGACCAGCGACAGGCCGATGCCGCTGCCCTCCATCGAGCGCCCGCGCTGCCCTTCGACACGGTGGAAGCGTTCGAACACCAGCGCCGCATCGGATGGCGGGATGCCGACGCCGCTGTCGGCCACCTTCAGTTCGACGCCGTCCCCGCGCACCTTCAACGAGATCCTGATGCCGCCGTCGAGCGTAAACTTGAACGCGTTCGACAGCAAATTGAGAACCACCTTTTCCCACATCGCGCGGTCCACATACACCGGCTCCGGTAAAGGATCGCAGTCGACGGTCAGTTGCAGGCCGGCTTGCGCGCAGGCCGACTCGAAGTGACTGGCCAGTTCCGCGGTCAGCGACGTCAGGTTGGTGGCGCTGAAGGTGGCCTGCGTGCGCCCGGCCTCGATGCGCGAGAA
>DASVTJ010000466.1:0-10968 GCA_036387635.1 Duganella sp. | reverse complement strand
CAGCGCGGGACCGTAGGTGCGGTGCGCAACCTTGTCGTTCTCCCACGCGAAATCGTCCAGGCGCTCCTGGATATAGCGGGCAGAAACCTTGCTCGGGAAGGGCGGCGCCATCGCCTCGATTTTTTCGACGGTGAAGGTGGCCTTTTTTTCGCCGGCGGCGAAGTTATGCTGGAAAATCAGGTCGCCGTACGCGATGCCGACATTCTTCGGGTCCTTGGCCTGCGGCGCCACGTTGGTGACCTGGTACGGCAGCACGCGGCCGGCGGCGTCCTTCACTTCGATATGCTGCAGCAGCGCGCCTGGCAGCACGCGATTGACTTCGGTCCACGGGATCGTGATGGTCTCCGAAGGGCGCGGCTGATCAAGGTTGTGCGTGACGGTGACGGTCAGGCGATCGGCGGCGCAGCTCGCGCCGGCGACGGCCAGCGCGGCGGGTACGAAAAGCATGTGACGTAGTTTCATGGGTTTACCAGTGTTAGGGACGACGATACGGGAGCGGTGACCGCGGTTGGTGCGCGAACTGTACCGCATCCCGCGCTTCTGGCAAAGCACGAATGGCATCGGGGGGCTTTGTCGGTCATGGTCTCGGCGGCTGATCGTTTTCGGTTGGACGAGTATCGATATTCCGATTGATAGTGTCAACGGCGCAGGCGATGTAATCATCTTTATGAGCGATGCAAGTGATAGTTTGTCTGCCATATTTCGTTGTGCGTTCTGGTGAATTTCGTAATTGCTAAGCCGGGAATGTACTCGCACAATCGACAGACGCTCCCCCGAGGCGCGATAACTATAAAACCAAGAGAGACAACAAAATGAGAACCAAGCTCGTTGTAGCGCTGCTCACGGCAGCGTTGTCGATCCCGCTCGTCTCCACGGCGGAAAACTACCACTGGGACTCGGTCGCCATCGGCGGCGGCGGGTTCGTCACCGGTGTCATTCCCAGCAAATCCGAACGCGATGTCGTCTACGTCCGCACCGACGTTGGCGGCGCCTATCGCTGGGACGCGGCCAAATCGCGCTGGCAGGCGATGACCGACTGGATCGGCGAGGGCGACATCGGCTTGATGGGCATCGAATCGCTGGCGGTGGATCCGCGCAACGCGGCAAATGTCTACATGCTTGCCGGCACCAGCTATTACAACAACGGCAAGACCGCCGTGCTGCGATCGACCGACTATGGACGCACCTTCACCGTCACCGACGTCAGCGCGCAATTCAAATCGCACGGCAATGGCATGGGGCGGCAAAACGGCGAAAAGCTGCAGGTCGATCCCGGCTCGCCCAACGTGCTGTACGCCGGCACGCGCCGCGACGGCATGTTCAAAAGCGCGGACGCCGGCGCCACCTGGAGCCGCATGCCCGGCTTCGAGGTTACCAGCACGCCCAACGACAACGGCGTCAGCTTCGTGCTGCTAGACCCGACCAGCGTCGACGCCGGACTGGCGCAGCGCATGTTCGTTGGCGTGTCGCGCTTCGACGCCGCCGGCCCTAATTTGTACTTCAGTTTCGACGCCGGCGAGACGTTCGTGCCGGTCGAGGGTGGCCCTGCCGGCTTGATGCCGCAGCGCGCCGTCATGTCGCCGGAAGGCCGGCTGTATATCACCTACGCCAACGGCGCCGGTCCGCATCCGGGCACCGACGAACCGATGGACAACGGCCAGGTGTGGGAGTACGACGCCCTGGGCGGCAACTGGACTAACATCACCCCGGCTGGCATCGCGCGGCCGTTCGGCGGCATCAGCATCGACCGCAACGACCCGAAACACCTGGTAGTCGCCACCATCAACACGTGGATGGAGCAAAGCCCCAACCAGTACGGCGACCGCATTTTCACATCGAAGGACGCCGGCCGCACCTGGACCGATGTGGTGGCGCGCGGCTTCGCGCTCGATGCCCGCGGCGCGAACTGGATCGCCGACACGTCGATCCACTGGGCCGGCTCGGTCGAAATCGATCCGTTCGACGGCAGGAAGGTGTGGGTCGCCTCCGGTAACGGCTTGTTCAAGACCGCCGATATCGACGCCGCCACCACCACCTGGGCGTTTGACGTGGCGGGGCTGGAGGAGACGGTGCCGTTCGATTTCCAGAGCGTGCCGAATGGCCCGCTGGTGTCGGTGATCGGCGACTTCGATGGCTTCATCAACGCCGATCCTTCGCAATACGGCACGCGCCACGCGCCGCAAACCGGCACCACCACCGGCCTGGCGATCGCCGCGCAGGACCCGCGCATCATGGCGCGCGTCGGCAACGACATGTACGTCACCACCAACAGCGGCAGCAGCTGGACCAAGTCGCCGGTGCTAAATGGCGCCAAGGGCAACTTGGCGCTGTCGGCCGACGGCTTCGCGTTGCTGCATAGCCCCGCCGATTCGGCCACCAGCTACCGATCCGTCAATTACGGCGCCAGTTGGGCGCCGGTCGCAGGTCTGACGGCGACCAACGCGCGGCCCGTGGCCGATCCGGTCAACCCGTCCAAGTTCTACGCCTACGACAACGGCAAGCTGCTCGCCAGCGTCGACGGAGGCGCCTCGTTCGCGCTGAAAACCACCGTGGCGTCGGGCGGCTCCAATCTGATTCGTCCGGCGCCGGGCCGCGAAGGCGACTTGTGGGTGTGCCTGAACGGCGGCGGGCTGTCGCGTTCCACCGACTCCGGCGCCAGCTTCACCAAGGTGGCATCGGTGAACCAGTGCGGCGCGGTCGGTTTCGGCAAGGCCGCGCCGCAGGCCGGCTATCCGACCGTGTACCTGCGCGGCACCGTGGGCAGCGTGCGCGGGTTGATGCGCTCGACCGACGCCGGCGCCACGTGGGTGCGCGTCAACGACGACGCCCACCAATATGGCGGGCCGGCCGGCAACCAGATGGTCGCTGGCGATATGAACGTGTTCGGCCAGGTGTATATGAACACGCCGGGTCGCGGCATCGCCTACGGCACGCCGAAAGCCGGCGGCGAAGTGCTGGTAACGCCGGTCGCGCCGGGTCCCATCGTCACGCCGCAGCCGCAGCCAATTAACCAGTGCAGCTACGTTGTCACCGCCTCCTGGTCCGGCGGCTACAACGCGGCGGTGCGGATCAAGAACAACCGTTCGACCGTGATCAATGGCTGGTCGGTGAGCTGGACCTACACCGACAATTCGTCGGTCCAGGCATTCTGGAACGCCGACGTGGCGGGCGCCAGCCCAACCTACACGGCCACGCCAAACCAGAGCTGGAACCGTGACATCCAGCCCGGCGACACGGCGGAATTCGGACTCACCGTCAGCGGCGAGGCGATTCCCGTCGTCACCGGCGACGCTTGTCAATGAAAAGAGAACCACTCATGAAAAAATCACTGAACACTTTCGTCGCCGGCGCCTTGCTGGCACTGGCCTTCCAGGCACACGCACAGACCACCGTGGTCGATTTCGACGACGTCAGCGCCGGCGACAGGCTGTCCGCGCTGTCCAGGTACAACCCGTACGACAGCTTGACATGGGGCGCCAGCTGGTACTTGGGCGACACCGCCGTCAATGGCTACGGTAACGCGGCCCATTCGGGCACGCAGTTCGTGGCCAACGGCTTCGGCGTGAACAACCTGGCCATCGGCAGCACCACCGCGTTCGATCTGAACGGCGCCTGGTTCGCAACGCCCGCCACCAACGGCGCCAAGGCCACGTGGATCAACATCACGGCCTACGACGCGGCCAACCAGCTAATCGGCAGCACCGGCAATATCGCCATCAACGGCAGCTATAGCTGGGTGCCGGCCGGCTTCGCCAATGTATCCCGGTTGAACATCACGCGCGACAAAGGCTGGTTCGTGATGGACGACTTGTCGATCTCCCGCGTCAGCGCGGTGCCGGAGCCGGGCAGTGTGGTCCTGCTGGCGGCCGGATTGCTGATGACGGGTTTTGCAGTAGCACGCCGCAGGTCTTAATCACCAAGCCGAAGCACAAACCACGAACCACGAAAGGTCATGACATGAAACCCCTGTATTTGAAACCCTTTTACTCGATGGTACTAGCCCTCTCCGCGTTAAGCGCGGCCTCGCACGCGCAGGCGCAGCAAAACTGCGGCAGCGGCGGCGGCGCGACCGTCTGCCTGACGGCCACCGGCGCGGCCGACAACATCAAACTCAGTTGGACCGTCAGCGGCGCAGTCACCGGCGTTGAAATCTACCGCGATATCGACAGCACCATCGCCGGGCGCACGCGGCTGACGATACCGACCGCCTCCACCACCAACTACACCGACGCCAGTGCGGCCCAAGGTACGCCGTATTGGTATTGGGTCAAGTTCACCACCAGTGGTGGCAGCTTCAATTCCGGCGCGGCGACGGCGGTGCGCGTGAGCGGAGTGCGCAACCTGACCAGCCTCGAGCTGTCGAAGTTGATGTCGCCGGGCTGGAATCTGGGTAACTCGCTGGAAGCGATCGGCGGCGAAACCGCGTGGGGCAATCCGCCGGCCAACCAGGCGTTGTTCAACGCCGTCAAGGCGGCGGGCTTCAAGAGCGTGCGGATTCCGGTGTCGTGGAGCCAGTACGCGGACGCCAACTACAACATCAGCGCCAGCTGGATGGCGCGGGTGACGCAGGTGGTCGATGCCGCGCGCGCGGCCGGGCTGTACGCGATCATCAACGTGCATTGGGATGGCGGCTGGATGCAGCCGTCGTTCGCCCAGCAGGCGGCGGTGAACGCGCGCTTGAACAAGTTCTGGACGCAGATCGGCAACAACTTCAAGAACTACGATGACTATCTGCTGTTTGCCGGCACCAACGAGACCAATATCGAAGGCCAGTTCGGCGCCCCGACAGCGGAAAACTGCACGGTGCAGAAGAGTTTTAACCAGACCTTCGTCAATGCGGCCCGCGCCACCGGTGGCAACAACGCGCAGCGGCATCTGGTGGTGCAGGGTTATCTGACCAATATCGATTACACCATCGGCTGCAACGCCACGCTGCCGACCGATTCGGTCGCCAGCCGCTTAATGATGGAGGTGCATTACTACGACCCATTCAACTTCACGTTGAGCGAGAGCGACAATATCTGGCAGTGGGGCGCCAGCGCCACCATTCCGGCGGCGACCGAGACGTGGGCCAACGAGTCGTTCACCGACAACCAGTTCCAGAAGATGAAGACCAACTTCATCGACAAGGGCGTGCCGGTGATCCTGGGCGAGTACTCGGCCAACCTGCGTAGCAATGTCGACCCGACCGGCAAATATCGCAAGCTGTGGAACCAGTACATCACGCAGGCCGCGTTCAAACGTGGCGTGGTGCCGATGTATTGGGACAGCGGCTACACGGGCAACCACGCCTCGGGCTTGTTCAATCGCGCGAACGGCACGCAGGCGTATCCCGATGTGGTCAGCGGTATCATCAACGCGGCGAAGTAAGCTTGGACGAAGAAATACGCTTGGCGGATTACGGCGTTCCGCCTAATCCGCCGGGCGTGGAACCGTGGTCGCTTTACGCTTCCACGGTGGTGTCTTTGGCGGCCATGCGCCAGCGCTTGTCGGCGTCGGCGGCGGCGTTGAGGTCGGGCGGGAAGTCGTCGACCTGCACCGACAGGTCGGTGAATCGCGCGAAATCCGACAGCGCGCGGCGCTCCTCCTGTGTGATCAAGCCTTTGGCGGCGGCTTGCGTGGCCCATTGCTCCATGGCCGGCAGGCTTTGCGGCATGCCTTCCAGCTGGCCGGCGCGCACCGCCGGTTTCAAACGGTGCTCGACCGCTTCAACCTGTGGCAGCAAGGCGAACGCCAGTTCGCCGCACGCCACCGGATCGCGCAGATCGTCGGCCAGGAAGCCATCGGCCAGCAGCCGCTCGCGGCTCGCCCCGGCGGTCTGCATCGCGTCCGCCACCGCGCTACCCAGATGATCGGACGGCGGCGCGTACGGCATCCCAAGCGGGAACGTCAGCAAACGCGCCAGCGCCGCCACCGGCCGGTTGGGGAAGTTCTCCAGCACGCCGTCCAGCGCCAGCTGCGCCTTGTGCAGCGCGTCCTGCACCGACCAGTGGACATAAGGCGCGTCGGCTTCCTGGCGGCCGTCGTCCTCGTAGCGTTTCAACGTGGCGCTGATCAAGTACATTTGCGACAGCGCGTCCCCCAGACGGCCCGAGATACGCTCGCGGCGCTTCAATTCTCCACCGAGCACGAACATCGAAACGTCCGTCATCAGCGCGAAGGCGGTCGACATGCGGCCGATGGCGCGGTAGTAGCGCGTCATTTCGGGCGCGGCGTCTTCCGGCACCGGCGCGGTGGCGGCGCCGCTCAAGCCATACCACAGCCCGCGCGCCGCGTTCGCGCAGACGAAGCGCATGTGGCCGAAGAAGGCGGCGTCGAAATCGTGCAGCGCCTTGCGCTGGTCAGTGTCGGCGGTGGCGCGCATCTCCTTCAACACATAAGGATGCGAGCGGATCGCGCCCTGGCCGAAGATGATCAGGCAGCGCGTCAGGATATTGGCGCCTTCCACCGTGATCGCGATCGGAATCTGCTGGTACGCGCGGGCCAGGAAATTACTCGGCCCCATGCAGATGCCTTTGCCGCCCAGGATGTCCATGCCGTCGTTGACCACCGCGCGGCCACGTTCGGTCACGTGATACTTGGCGATGGCCGAGATGACCGCCGGCTTTTCGCCGAGATCCACGGCCAGTGCCGACAACTTGCGTGTGGCGTCCATCATGTACAGGTTACCGCCCATGCGGGCCAGCGCTTCCTGCACGCCTTCGAACTTCCCGATCGACGTTTTGAATTGGCGGCGTATCGCGCAATAAGCGCTGGTGCCGCGCACCGCGAGTTTGGCGGTGCCCACGCTGGCCGAAGGCAGCGAGATGGCACGGCCGGCGGCCAGGCATTCCATCAGCATGCGCCAGCCTTTGCCGATCTGTTTAGGGCCGCCGATGATCCATTCCATCGGAATGAATACATTGTCGCCGCTGGTGGGGCCGTTCTGGAACACGGCGTTCAGAGGCCAGTGGCGGCGACCGATCACCACACCGTCATGGGTGGTCGGAATCAGCGCGCAGGTGATGCCGGTGCTGGTGCCGGCGGGGAGCAGACCATCGGGATCGACGACGCGGAAGGCCAGGCCGAGCAACGTGGCGATTGGTCCCAGGGTGATATAGCGCTTGTTCCAGGTGATGCGCAGGCCGAGCGTCTCGCGGCCTTCGAACTGGCCGGTGCACACCACGCCCGTATCGGGGATGGCGGCGGCGTCCGAGCCGGCATAGGGGCTGGTCAGCGCGAAGCAGGGGATCTCGGTGCCGGCGGCGAGTCGCGGCAGGTAGTAGTTCTTTTGTTCGTCGGTGCCGTAGTGCAGCAGCAGTTCGGCCGGGCCGAGCGAGTTGGGCACCATTACCTGCACCGCCAGCGCGGAGCAGCGCGTGGACAGCTGCATCACCACTTGCGAGTGCATGTAAGCCGAGAACGCTTTGCCGCCGTACTCCTTCGGAATGATCATTCCGAGGAAGCCCTTGTCGCGCGCGTACTGCCAGGCCGGCGCCGGCAAGCCTTGCCACACCTGCGTCGCCTCCCAGTCGTCGACCAATTCGCACAGGTGACGAACTTCGTTGTCGAGGAATGATTGTTCCTCGGCCGTCAGCAGCGGACGCGGCAGTTTCATGAAGTTGTCCCAGTCGGGGCGGCCGGAGAACAAGTCGGCGTCCCACCAGGTGGTGCCGGCTTCCAGCGCGTCACGCTCGGTGTCGGACATGGCTGGCAGGATGCGCTTGAACAGCGCGAAGATATGCGGGCTGAGCAGGCTACGGCGCAGCGCCGGCACCGCGACGATGACGGCGGGAACGCCGATCAGTATGACGAGTAATGTCCAGAAGATCATATCGTGCTCCTTGGTTATGGGAGCACGATACTGCTGCGGAAAGCGCATTACCGTGCGCTTGCTCGCTTATTGCATCGTTATCTCTTTACGGGCGCCGACATCAAGGCCTTGTCCGGGCTGCCAGGATTGACCATCTGACCGTGGATATAGTTTTGCGCGGCGTCCAGGCCGGCGTTGTAGCGCACGTTTTTCATGACGCTTTCGTTGTCGATGGTCCACTCCTTGAACGCCGGGGCGGCTTGCGGCTCGACGCGCATCTCGGCAACTATGGCGTCGCGGCTGACGCCCGCCGCCAGTTTCTGCTGCCACGACCTGGCCCAGCCGACCGTGTCCGGATCGAGCGGATTGAGCGCCAGGTTTTTCAGCAGCACCTTGGCCTGCGCCGTGTTGCCGAGATAGGCGTGCGCCAGCGCGGCGGATCTGGCCAAGCTGCCGACCTCGCGCGCGCTGTTCCAGGCGGTCAGCGCGCTTTCGAGCGCCGTTTCGGTGAGTTCCGATTGTCCGGCCAACTCGCTGCGGTAATACGCGTGGGCGGCATCGGCCGCGTCGGGATTCAGGCCCCGCGCGCTCAGCAACTGCTGTTGCGCGTTTTGCAGATACGTCTTGGCCGCCGCCGCATCCTGGCTGCGTTCGGCCAGCCGCAAGTTGGCCAGCCCCGACAGATATAGCGCGTCGAAGTTGTTGGCATTCTTGCCGATCGCCTGGGTCAGCCACGACAACGCGTCCTGCGGGTTGCCGTAGGCGACTTGCGCACGGCTCAGCGCCATCTGCGCGAAATCGTTCTTGGGGAATTTTCCGGCTTCGCCGGCGATCGCGCGTAGCAGCGCTTCGCCGGCGGGCTTGGCGGGGCAAGCCTTGACGGCCGCGTCGAGCATGACGAGATCGCTGGCCGCTTCCGGCAGCGTGTTGAAGTTGACGACAGCTTTGGGCAGTTCCGGCACATCCACTTGCAGCACCTTGACCGAGGTGCGCCGGTAGCGCCACATTTCCGTGCTCAGGTCGTTAACTTTCAGGCCGAACGCGCTTTCAAAGGCCGGCGCGGCGGGCGTGCCGTGATAGACGGCGGTCAGGAACTTGCCGAGGCGGACGCGGTGCTCGTCGGAAGACTGCATATAGTGCATCAGCAGCCACGACTTGGCCGCGAATTCCAGCTTGACGCCGGCGTCGCCCGCGTAATTTTTGGCGTTGGCGGTCTTTTGTTCCAGCACCGCGCCGTAGTCGAGGCTATAGCGGTGTCCCTCGTCGAGGAAGTCGAGGTAGCGCGCGACGTTGGCCGGGGTTTTGCCGATCACCATTTGCGTATTGGTGAAGCGAATGCTGGCGAAGTACTGTGCCAAGCCGTCGATGAACGCGGCGGGCGAGCGGATGTCGGTGTGGCGATAGATGAAATGGCGCGTGTACGCCTCGAAGATGTACGACAGGCTGTCGTCCTGCGCGCTGTCGCCGAGGTGGAAGCCGAATCCCTGCACGCCGGCCGCGCAACTGCTGTACAGCCCGATGGCATCGGCCGGCATGGCGGCGTCGATCGTCTTCAGGCCGGCCACGCGGTCCTGGTAGTACAGCGTGATCTTCTGTTCGGAGGCGTTGGCCTTGCGATACGGCTTGGTGTAGATGCGCAGCAGATGATCGAGCCGCTCCAGGTTGTCGAGCAGTTCGGTGGCGGCCGCGCGGGAAGTGTCGGCGTAGACAACGAAGTGCTGGCTCTCGGCGCGGAACCACGGCGACGCTTTCTTGTGGCTGGAAACGATGACGCTTTGCGGCGCGTCGGCGGTGGCGGGCTGCTGCGCGCCGGCATCGACGGCGGCAAGAAGGCCAAGCGCGGCAACAGCGCTGGCGTAAAACATGTTGGGCATCGCTGTCTCTTCTGGAAAATTTTCCCGATACGATACCATAATTGTTGTACTTATTAGTAACTCTAAATGGCAACTTTCAGGCCGTGTCCAACTTCGGCGGTCAGGGTTTGCCAAGGCACCGCAAAATAGCGCACTCCCTGGCCGTTTGCACCTGCGTACACATGCCGCGCAGCCCAAGCAGCTGCCGTTCCAGGTCGCGCAACCCGGCGATGCGGGCGGCGACGTCGACGATATGCTTGTCGAGCAGCGCGTTGACGTCGCCGCAGCTCTGGTCCGGCCGATCGCGGACGGTCAACAGGCTGCGGATCTCGTCCAGCGCCATATCGAGCGAGCGGCAGTGTCGGATAAACTGCAGCCGCTCCAGATGCATGCCGCGATACAGCCGGTAGTTGCCACCCGAGCGCGCCGGCGCCGGCAGCAGGCCCTTGCGCTCGTAATAGCGTATCGCTTCCACGGTGTAGCCGGTCCTCGCGGCAAGTTCTCCGATTTTCAGTGCGTCCTGTTGTGTGTCCTTTTTCATGGGCTTGACCTTGTAGTGACTTCAGGGTTTCTAATGACGACTATACAGGGAAAGGAATGCTCATGTCTGACTGCTGTTCTGGAGGTTGCGCATCGGCCAAGCCGGTGGTCGATCCGCGTTATCGCCGTATTTTATGGATCGCGCTGGTGGTCAATACGCTGATGTTCGGCGTCGAGCTGGCCGGCGGGCTGGCCGCCAACTCGGTGGCGTTGCTGGCCGACGCCGTCGATTTTCTGGGCGACGCGGGCAACTATGCGTTGTCGCTGCTGGTGCTGGGATCGGCCGCCGTGTGGCGTTCGCGCACGGCCATGTTCAAGGGGATGACGATGGCGGCGTACGGCTTGTTTGTGCTGGGCAAGGCGGCGTGGCACATCGTTTCCGGTCCGGTGCCCGAACCGGTGCTGATGGGCAGCATCGGCTTTGCCGCGCTGGTGGCCAACGGCACGGTCGCGTTGCTGCTGTATGCGTACCGCGATGGCGACGCCAACATGCGCTCGGTGTGGCTGTGCACGCGCAACGATGCGATCGGCAATGTGGCCGTGATGCTGGCCGCGCTGGGCGTGTTCGGCACGCAAAGCGGCTGGCCGGACATCGGCGTGGCGGTGGTCATGGGTTGCTTGGCTTTGACGGCGGCGCGGCAAGTCATTCGGCAATCGCGCACCGAGTTGCGCGCTTTGGCGTAGAAAACACTGAACACTTAGGTGGATCAGGCGCCAGCCGTAATCCGCCATGCATCGCCAACGGCGCATGCATGGCGGATACGCTTCGCTAATCCCCCTACG
>DASVTJ010000465.1:0-2342 GCA_036387635.1 Duganella sp. | reverse complement strand
TGATGGGCCATTCCTACGGCGGCTTCATGACGATGTGGGGCGTCACCCATAGCAACCGCTTCAAGGCGGCGGTGGCCGGCGCCGGCATCGCCAACTGGATCAGCTATTACGGCCAGAACGGCATCGACCAGTGGATGGTGCCGTTTTTTGGTGCGACCATGTACGAGGACCCGGCCATCTACCGCGCCGCCTCGCCGATCGAATCGATCAGGAATGCGAAGACGCCGACCCTGGTCTATGTGGGCGAGCGCGACGTCGAGACGCCGGCGGTGCAGTCGATGGAGTTCTGGCACGGCCTGCGCGCCATGGGCACGCCGACCGCGCTGGTGATCTACGATGGGGAAGGGCATGCGATTCGCAAGCCGGAGCATCAGATGGATCAACGCCGGCGGACGATCGAGTGGTTCGAGCGGTATTTGAAGTAGGACGTAGGGTGGGCGGGTCTCCCGCCCACGCGGTGATTGTTATCGGCTCCGATGCCGTGCGCGTTGATCTTGCGGCCACCTATCACCGCGTGGGCGCAATTTACGGCATTGCCGCAAATTGCCCCGCCCACCCTACACGTCAATCCGCAGGGCCGTAGGGTGGGCGCCCTGTGCCCACCATAACGATGCGCTAACGCGGCGCTGGCTCTTGGTGGGCACGGGGCGCCCACCCTACGTCAATTGGCCGGCTTGTCCTCCGCCTTCTTCTCCGGGTACAGCACCACCTGCACGTAATTCTCCGTATTCAGGTAACGCCGTGCCGCCTCCTGTACCTCGCCAGCTGTGAGTGCATTCACCCGCTCCTCGTGCGTCAGGATGGCCGCCGGGTCGGTCCCGTCCAGCAGCGCCGACTGGATGCGGCCCAGCCAATAGCCGTTTTCGCGCAGGGCCTTGCGGTAGTTCTGGATCCAGTTCTGCTTCACCTTGGCCAGGTCGGCCGCCGCCGGTCCTTCGCGCTTGAGGCGCTCGAATTCGTCGAAGGTCGCTTTCAAGACCTTGTCCACGTTTTCGGGACCGGTCGGCAGCGTCACCGAGAGCGTGTAGTTCCCGTAGGGGATGCGGCCCAACTGGCCGCCGGCGCTGCCGCCGTAGATCAGCGACATCTGCTCGCGCAGCACCTCGATGATGCGGATGTTGAGCACTTCGGTCAGCGCCGCCAGGCGCATCTGTTCAGCTTCCGAGAACGGCGCCTCGCCGGTGAAGGTAAGCGAGATCGTGCTCTTCGGTTCGGTGCCGCTGTACACCGCCCGTTTGACCACGCCCTTCACCGGCCGCAGGCCGACGTCGCGCCAGGCGGTCGGGATGTCCGGCGTCGGCAGGCTGCCGAGATAGGTGGCCAGCAGCGGCTTGAGCGTCTTCGGATTGAAGCTGCCGACGATCACGAAGGTCAGGTCCTTGGCGCTCGAGAAGCGTTCGCGGTAGATGGCGATGCTGCGGTCCAGGCTGATCTGGCCGAATTCCTCGGGGCGCAGCGGGCGCGGTGCGCGCGGGTGGTTGTTGTAGAGCGTGGCAATAAGGGTGTCGCCAAAGCGCGCGCCCGGCTGGCCGAGGCGGTTGCGCGCCGCCTCCACCTGCTTGCCGATGAAGGACTTGAACAGGTCTTCGTCGCGGCGCACCGCGTCGAAGCGCAGCCACACGAGCTGCAGCATGGTCTCGATGTCGGTCGCACCCGAGGAGGCGCCCAGCACTTCGCTGTAGCCGGCCAGGCCCATGGTCACGGCGGCCGCTTTCCCGGCCAGGACCTTCGACAGGTCGAGCGGCGAATAGTCCTGCAGGCCCATGCTGGCGACGATCGCGTTGGCATAGCGGGCATTCAAAATGTCGGCGTCGCCGTACAGGCTCTGGCCGCCATAACGTGCCGCGCTCACCATGACCTGGTCGTTGCGGAAGTCGGTCGGTTTCAGGATCGCCTTGACGCCGTTCGAGAAGCTCAGGTAGGTGAGCCCGAGCGCCTTGTCCTCGCGCTCGTCGACGATGCTGCCGGCTTTCGGCGGCTGCGCCATCAACTGCGTGCCCAGGGTCTTTTCCTCGTGCGGCGCGACCTCCGCCTTTTCGGCCGCGGCCAGCGCCGCCAGCAGCGCCTCGCCCTGCGGCGGCGGGGTGTCAGGGCGTTCGATGCCGGTATAGATCACCAGCTTGCCGGAGTTGGCCGGAATCGTGCGGCGCGCATAGGCGTTCATCTCGTCCAGCGTCACGCCGGGCAGCAGTTCGCTGGCATAGCGGTATTCGGCGGCGATGCCGGGGATCGGTTCCTGCTGCAGGAAGTTGCGCAGGTACTCGGCGACATAGGCGCCGGAATCGGTCTTCTCGCGCTCGTTGTACAGCTGCTCGAAACTGCGCAGCATGTTCTTGCGGGCG
>DASVTJ010000464.1:0-3093 GCA_036387635.1 Duganella sp. | reverse complement strand
GTAGGCGGCGTTCTGGATCAGGCGAATGCGGTTGGCCAGATACAGCTCGCGCGCCTGGCGCGGAATGTCGGTGGCCGGGAAACGCTGGCCCAGATAGCTGTCGTAGCCATCCTCGATCGATTCGGCCAGCACGTTGCCGTGGCCTTCGTCGTCGAAGCTGTAGACCAGCACGCGCCCGAACCCGGTCAGCGCGCGGATCTCGGTGGCGGCCAGCTGGCTCAATTCGGCGATGGTGTCGGCGTCGGTGATCTTGTTGAGGAAGTCGCCCACCAGCGGATACAGTCTCTGGATGCCGGCGCCGGTGTTGCTGCCGGCGCGTTCGAATTCAAGCACCAGCAACTGGTCGTAGGCGTGGGCCAGCACGTCGAACTGTTCGGCCTCCAGGCCGACGGTGGCGACATAGGCCGGCCGCTCGCGCAGCTGGCCGCCGCGCAGGCCCGGTTCCAGCAGTTGCGCGCTGCGCTCGCCGATCACTTCCGCCAACGGGCACCCCAGCGCCTTTTCGGCCGGGATGCCGGTGAAGTCGGCGAGGTTGTCGCTGACCTGCAGCACCTCCAGCCGCGCCGAAAGGGCCAGCAGGAAGCCATGCGGCTGGATGCTGCCGGGTGTGCGTATCGGCTCGCTTTCGCATGTCGCTAATTCGGTGGCGATGCTGGCCTCAGGCATGATGACTGCGGGGGGACCCGGTATTAACAAAGACATATGATATCAATTTTTCGGCGGGCTCGACGCACGATCCGGCCCGAAAAGCGGGTCACGAACCGAGTTGCAATTCCCAATAACCCATGTCGATCCAGCGGTCGAATTTGCGGCCCACCTGCTTGAAGTGGGCGACTTTTTGAAAACCCAGGCGCTCGTGCAGCGCCACGCTGGCCGGATTGGGCTGGGCGATGCCGCCGATGGCCATATGGATTTCGCGCGCGCGCAGTTCCTCCAGCAGGTTCTTGTACAGTGCCGAGCCGATGCCCTGACCACCCCGTCCCGGCGCCAGGTACACGCTGGTCTCGGCCGCAAAGCGGTAGGCGCTGCGCACGCGCCATTTGGTGGCGTACGCGTAGCCGACCACGCGGCCATCCGACTCGTGGACCAGCCAGGGCAAGGTGGCGGTCACGTCGCGGATGCGGCCGGCCATTTCCTCGGCCGTGACGGGACGTTCCTCAAAGCTGATCACCGTGGTGGCGACGTAGTGGTTGTAGATCTCGACGATGGCGGCGGCGTCGTCCGGCGTGGCGGGTCTGATCATCGGTGCATCGATACGCGGTGGAAGATAGCGCCACGATAGCGGCTTTCCGCCGGTGGCGCAATCGGGCGCCGCCGCGACGTGCCGCCATGCCCCGATGCGGATGCTAGGACACCGCCTCCGGCAACACGGCGCGGGCGATGCCGTCGTGGATTTCCAGCACCTGCGGCGCCGTGCGGCCGAAACTCATTTTGTAGCAGACCTGGCCGTCCTTCCACGCGGTGGGCAGCACCATCAGCAACTGGAAAGCGCTCGGGTCGCCATCCTTGCACGGAAAGACCGGCGGCGCGCCGGCCAGCACGATGGCCTGCATCGGCTGCTCGCCGTCGAGCTGGACGTGATGGCCGCGCACCGAGATCGCCCGGCTCGCGCCCGAGAAGTTGTCGAGCTGGACATGGCCGACCACGCTGTCGTTGCGGCCGTCGACGACCAGATTCAAGCGTAGCGTCGGACCGCCGTCGACGGCGCTGTTGACTTCATAGACGGCGGTAAAAAGTTGACTCATGGTGGACTCTCCTGGAGGGCGCAAATGCCTGGTCGCACTGTAGCCAACTGTTGAGAGCGCCACCTTCCGGTTACCTTCCGACCATTAAGTCATTGTTTCTAAACAATATCTTAAGCGCCCAAAAACAACATCCCGCAAACGCTTGCGCGGTCGCGGGATGGTGTCGGGGGTCAAAACAGCAGGCGATCAGCGCGCCGGTAAACGCCAATCCGGGCGGACGTAGTGGCAGGTATAGCCGTTTGGAATGCGTTCCAGATAATCCTGATGCTCCGGTTCGGCCTCCCAGAACGGGCCGGCCGGCGACAACTCCGTCACCACCTTGCCCGGCCACAAGCCGGACGCGTCGACATCGGCGATGGTGTCGAGGGCGGTCGCCTTCTGTTGCTCGTCAACATAGAAGATGGCCGACCGATAACTGACGCCCAAATCGTTGCCTTGACGGTCCTTGGTGCTTGGATCGTGAATCTGGAAAAAGAACTCCAGGATTTTGCGGTAGCTGATCACCGACGGATCGAAGGTGATCTCGATCGCCTCGGCATGGGTGCCGTGGTTGCGATACGTCGCGTTGGCCACATCGCCGCCGCTGTAACCGACGCGGGTGCTTTGCACGCCGGGCATTTTGCGGATCAAATCCTGCATGCCCCAAAAACAGCCGCCAGCCAGAATGGCTTTCTCAATCGTCATCATCGTTCCTTTTTAATATCGCTATGCGCTTAACTTGGTGACGCTTGCACAATTATTCAAGAAAGACCTGGGCTTATTCGCACAGAAACGCCAAATTGCGCGCCGGTATCGACCGGTTCCCTCTATAATTAACCTCAGGAAAGGAATTTTTTTCCAACGCCGTGCCCAGATTCGCACGCGCACCCACCTCCGGCCTGGCCCCAGCCGAAAGACCGCAACGCTTCAGTTGCTCCTTTTTTCGATCAATATTATGGACCAGCCAACCTCTACCAAACGTGTACTCATCGTCGATGACAATAGCCAAGCGGCCGACGTCGCGGCCGAATTACTGAGCCTGTACGGCTACCAGACCGCGGTGGCCTACGGCGGCGCCGCAGGCTTGCGGACGGCGAAGGAATTCTTGCCCGACGCTATCCTGCTGGACCTGGGCATGCCGCTGATGGACGGCTTCCAGGTCGCCGCCGCGCTGCGCGCGCAGCCCGAGTTCGGCAATCTGGCCCTGATCGCCTTCACGGCGTGGGGCGACCGGGGCACGCGGCAACGTACGCACGACGCCGGTTTCGACCAGCACATCACCAAGCCGGCGGACGTGGAACAAATCCTGCGCGCCATCGCCAGCGCCTGCGACATGCGCGCCGGCTTCGCGCGCAAAATGGCGTAAGCC
>DASVTJ010000463.1:0-2172 GCA_036387635.1 Duganella sp. | reverse complement strand
CAACTCCGGCCTGACCGAGGCGGAGATCCGCAAGATGGTGCAGGACGCGGCCGCCCACGCCGAGGACGACCGCCGCGCCAAGGCGCTGGCCGAGGCGCGCAACGCCGCCGACGCCCTGCTGCACACCACGCGCAAGGCGCTACAAGAACACGGCGGCAAGCTGGGCGCGCCGGAGCGCGAGCGCATCGACGGCGCCATCGCCGCGCTCGATGGCGCGCTGAAGGGCAACGATCAGGCCGATATCGAAGCGAAAACGGCGGCGTTGTCGACGGCGTCGCAGAAGCTGGGCGAGCAGATGTATGGAGGCGCCAATGCCGCCGCCAACAACGGTGGCGCGGGGACGGGCCAAGGCGCGGGCGCCGATGGCGGTGCCAACAAGGCGGCCAACGACGAGCGGCACGACGATGTGGTCGACGCCGAATTCAAGGAAGTGCGCAAATAGACGGCGGAAACATGCCTCAGGGTCAAAAAAAAGATCTGCAGGCTCGCGCCTGCAGATCAAAACGGCTGGGCCTAAGAGGATAAGGCGCCCAAACCGCACATCAAGATTTTGAGCCGCTGCTGCCCGACGAGCCCGACCGGTTACCACGGCCGCCCTTGTTGCCACCGCCGCCGCTGCCGCCTTCGTCCTCATTGTCCGCGCTGGCGCGGCCCTTGTTGCCGCCACCCGAACCGCCGCGCGAAGCGCTACTGCTGCTTTGGCTGTTCGCATCGTTCTTGTGGCTCATGGCGCCGGCGCGGCGCGCTTCTTCGGACGTGAATTCATGGGCCGTGCCCTTCTCGTGGGCGGCGCGGCCACCCTCGGCAGCGATCGCACGCTGCATCTCCGGGTCCATCGAAGCGAAGCCGCGTTTCTTCGGTTCGCTTTGCTCGTTACCGGATTTCCCCCCCTGCTTGCTGCCCTGGTTTGCGCTTTGTTTCCCGGTGCTCTTATCGCTAGTCGCCATGATCGTCTCCTTGGATGAATCGCCATCGTTCCTGCTTGCCTCACAGGTGGAGCCATCGTAGTGCACAGCCCAGCCGCGCAATATAGGACAGTCGCAGCAGAGCATGTAGGAGCATTCCTTGTGCCGCCTGTCGCGCTACGCCTAAACCGCCCTGCCAATGCGGCACGGGCACGGGCACGGTCCGGGCCACACGCTATTTGACTGGCACCTCGACCACCGTATCGCCGCTGGTGACAAACAACCGCTCGCCGGACTCGGGCAGCACCGGATGGCCGCCGGTGAACGCACCGAACGCCGGCAGCACCACCCGGCCTTCGCCCACCAGAAAGCATGGCAGCATCAGCGAATCCCACCCCGCGCGCAAGCGGTACACCGGGTGCACGTGGCCGGCCATCAGATAGCCGGCCACCAGCAGATCGGGGTGGTGGCAGAACGCGAACGGCCCGTGCAGCATCGGCTCGTTGACCATGTCGATCGCCAGCCGGGCCGGCGGGTCGCCGGCGTGGGCGTCGTGGTTGCCGCGCACGACCGTCAGCCGCAGCGCCGGCCACGCCAGGCGCCAGCCGTGGATCGCCGCCATCGTCGCCTCGGCATGGGCGGCCTTCGCGTGCAGGAAGTCGCCCAGGAACAGGATCTCGCGCACCGCGTGCCGCGCCAGCAGCGTGTCGAGCGCGCGCAGGTTTGCCGCCGTCGTCCCGCCCGGCACCGGCACGCCCAGCGCGCGGAACGAGGCCGCCTTGCCGAAGTGGATGTCGGCGACGATCAGCAGTTTCTCGCGCGGCCAGTACATCGCCTTCTCGGGCAGCAGCAGCACCTTCTCGCCGGCCAGCTCGATTTCGAGCGCGCCGGACATGCGCGCCGCGCTGGCCTTGGCCGATTGTTTGGTCTCTTCGATGTCATTGATCGCGATCGTCATGGTCCCGCCGCCTTTTCCAGTTCGCGCACCAAACGGGCCACGCGGTCCGACAGTTTTTCGGTACTGAGCTTTTCGCGGAAGCGCTCGACCATCAGCGCAAAGCCGAACGGCGTAGCCCGCTTGGTTGCATGATAACTGACTTGGCGCGATTGCAATGCCTCAAGTGTAGCGCGCAGGCGGGTCAATTCCAGTTCTTGTTCCAGCACCTCGCGCTGGGCCTGGGTCAGTAGCAAATTGCCAGCGTCGTGCTGGGTGAACACGGCGAAAAACAGCTGCGACGACGCCTGCAACTGGCGCGCGCTTTTCGGC
>DASVTJ010000462.1:0-5370 GCA_036387635.1 Duganella sp. | reverse complement strand
AGGCGCCGACATCATTCACTTTGACGTGATGGACAACCATTATGTTCCGAACCTGACCATCGGACCGCTGGTGTGCCAGGCCATCCGCCCGCACGTGGACGTGCCGATCGATGTGCACCTGATGGTCAAGCCGGTCGACCGCCTGATTCCCGACTTCGCCAAGGCCGGTGCCAACATCATCACCTTCCACCCGGAAGCGTCCGAGCACATCGACCGCTCGCTGCAACTGATCCGCGACCACGGCTGCAAGGCCGGGCTGGTGTTCAATCCGGCCACGCCGCTGAGCTATCTGGAACACGTGATGGACAAGATCGACATGATCCTGATCATGTCGGTCAACCCCGGCTTCGGCGGCCAATCGTTCATTCCGCACGCGCTTAAGAAGATCGCCGAGGCGCGCCGCCTGATCGACGACTCGGGCCGCGACATCATGCTGGAGGTGGACGGCGGCATCAAGATCGAGAATATCGCGGCCGCCGCCGCCGCCGGCGCCGACACCTTTGTGGCGGGCTCGGCCATCTTCGGCCAGCCGGACTACAAGGCCGTCATCGATGCGATGCGCGCCAACCTGGCGGCGGTCTAAGATGGGCGTGCTGGCAGGCGTGCGCGCCGCAATTATCGACCTCGACGGAACCATGCTGGATACGATGCCCGACTTCCACGTGGCCATCAATGGCATGCTGGCCGATCTGGACCTGCAACCGATCGACCAGGACCGCATCGCACTGTTGGTCGGCAAGGGTTCCGAGAACCTGATCCGCTCGGTGCTGGCCATCCAGGCCGACGCCGACGGCGTCGAGCAACTCTTTGCGGTGGCGATGGCGGCGTACCAGCGCCACTATTTAAGCATCAACGGCCGGCACAGCGTGTTGTACCCGGATGTGATCGAAGGCTTGACGGCGCTCAAGGCGCAAGGCCTGCGCCTGGCCTGCGTGACCAACAAACCGATCGCCTTCACCACGCCGCTGCTCGCGCTCAAGGGATTGAGCGGATTTTTCGAGATCGTCTATGGCGGCGACTCGCTGCCGCGCAAGAAACCGGACCCGCTGCCGCTGCAAACGGTGTGTGCCGATTTCGGCCTGTTGCCGGCGCAAGTGGTGGCCATCGGCGACTCCTCGAACGACGCGCAAGCGGCCCGTGGTGCGGGTTGCCCGGTGTTGACGGTTCCTTATGGTTACAATCACGGACAGTCTGTACACGGAATCGATTCCGATGGTATAGTAGCCACGCTGCTTGAGGCGGCAACCTTGATTCGTTCGCATCAGTAGTTCCTTTCATTAACTTGCATCTGAACCAAACCTGACCGAAATGTCTCTCACCAAAAAACACAATGTCAACCAAACCGGCTCGATTGAGGCCTGGCTTTGGCGACGCTGGCAATCCTGGCAAAACTAAGCCGAACTGATTGCTGTCGTCCGTGCCCGCGCACCCGACAGGTTTTTTGACAAACCACCGCCAGTCCACACCCACACGCTGGCGGCATGGAGAGATGACATGACCGAACTCGAATTCAAATCGTTGGCCAACGAAGGCTACAACCGCGTCCCCCTGATCGCCGAAGCCTTCGCCGACCTCGAAACCCCGCTCACGCTGTACCTGAAACTGGCCCAGACCCAGAACAACGGCAAAAACACGTTCCTGCTGGAGTCGGTCGTCGGCGGCGAGCGGTTCGGCCGCTTCTCGTTCATCGGCCTGCCGGCGACGACGGTGCTGCGCGCCTTCGGCACGCGCACCGAGATCGTCAAGAACGGCGCCGTGGTCGAAACCCACGAAGGCAATCCGCTCGACTTCATCGAGGCGTACCAGAAGCGCTTCAAGGTGGCGCTGCGTCCGGGCATGCCGCGCTTTTGCGGCGGCCTGGCCGGCTACTTCGGCTACGACACCGTGCGCCATATCGAAAAAAAGCTGGCCGACACGCAGCCGAAGGACGATCTGGGCCTGCCCGACATCCAGCTGATGGTGACCGAGGAGCTGGCCGTCATCGATAACCTGAGCGGCAAGCTGTATCTGATCGTCTACGCCGACACCACGCAGCCCGAGTCGTTCAGCAAGGCGCGCCAGCGCCTGAAAGACTTGCGCATGATGCTGCGCCGGGGGATCGACGCGCCGGTCACCAGCGCCTCGGTGCGCACCGAAACCATCCGCGACTTCCCGAAAGACGAGTACCTGAAGGCGGTCGCCAAGGCGCATGAATACGTGATAGCCGGCGACTTGATGCAGGTGCAGATCGGCCAGCGCATCCGCAAGCCTTACGTCGATTCGCCGCTGACGCTGTACCGCGCGCTGCGCTCGCTCAATCCGTCGCCGTATATGTACTTCTACAATTTCGGCGACATGCAGATCGTCGGCGCGTCGCCGGAGATTTTGGTGCGCAACGAGACGCTTGCGGACGGCGAGAAGAAGGTGACGCTGCGCCCGATCGCCGGCACCCGTCCGCGCGGCGCCACGCCGGAGCGCGACACCGAGCTGGCGAAGGAACTGCTGGCCGACCCGAAAGAGATCGCCGAACACGTGATGCTGATCGACCTGGCCCGCAATGACCTAGGCCGCATCTCGGAGATCGGCAGCGTCAAGGTCACCGACCGCTTGGTCATCGAAAAATACTCGCATGTGCAGCACATCGTCTCCAACGTCGAGGGCAAGCTGAAAAACGGCCTGTCGAACCTGGACGTGCTGCGCGCCACCTTCCCGGCCGGCACGCTGACCGGCGCGCCGAAAGTGCGCGCGATGGAAGTGATCGACGAACTGGAAATCTCCAAGCGCGGCATCTATGGGGGCGCCTGCGGCTACCTGTCGTTCGGCGGCGAGATGGACGTGGCGATCGCGATCCGCACCGGTGTCATCAAGGACGGCAACCTGTACGTGCAGGCCGCGGCCGGCATCGTGGCCGACTCGATTCCCGAGATGGAATGGCAGGAAACCGAAGCCAAGGCGCGCGCCGTGCTGCGCGCAGCCGAACAAGTGCAAGACGGACTGGATGGAGAGTTCTAGCATGCTGCTCATGATCGACAACTACGATTCCTTCACCTATAACATCGTCCAGTATTTCGGCGAGCTCGGTGAAGAGGTGCGCACGGTGCGCAACGACGAGATCACGATCGAAGAGATCGCGGCCATGAAGCCGGACCGCATCTGCATCTCGCCCGGCCCGAAAGCGCCGATCGATGCCGGCGTCTCGGTCGAGGTCATTAAACAGTTCCAGGGCAAGCTGCCGATCCTCGGCGTGTGCCTGGGCCACCAGGCGATCGGCGAAGCCTACGGCGGCAAGATCGTGCGCGCCAAACAGGTCATGCACGGCAAGACCTCGATGATCGCGCACACCAATGAAGGCGTCTTCAAGGGCCTGCCGAGCCCCTTCACGGTGATCCGCTACCACTCGCTGGCGATCGAACGCGCTTCGCTGCCAGCCTGCCTGGAAGTGACGGCATGGACCGACGACGGCGAGATCATGGGCGTGCGCCACAAGGAATTCAACGTCCAGGGCGTGCAGTTCCACCCGGAGTCGATCCTGTCCGAACACGGCCACGCGCAGTTGAAGAACTTCCTAGAAGGCTGAGCCTTCATCCGCTCCCCCGACCACTGCATACTGGAACGCCATGAAGATCACCCCACAAGAGGCGCTGCTGCGCTGTATCGAACACCGCGAGATCTTCCACGACGAGATGCTGCACCTGTTCCGCCAGATCATGTCGGGCGAAGTATCGCCGACCATGGTTGCGGCGCTTACCGTCGGCCTGCGCGTGAAGAAGGAAACCATCGGCGAGATCACCGCCGCCGCGCAGGTGATGCGCGAGTTCTCGACCAAGGTGCCGATGGCCGACACCACCAACCTGCTCGACATCGTCGGCACCGGCGGCGACGGCGCCAACACCTTTAATATTTCGAGCGCCTCGATGTTCGTGGCGGCAGCGGCCGGCGCGCGCGTGGCCAAGCATGGCGGACGCAGCGTCTCCTCGTCCTCGGGCAGCGCCGACCTGATCGAAGCGCTGGGCGCCCACATCGATTTGAAACCCGAGCAGATCGCGCAATCGATCGCGCAGACCGGCATCGGCTTCATGTTCGCGCCGAACCACCACGCGGCCATGAAGCACGTGGCGCCGGTGCGCCGCGAACTGGGCGTGCGCAGCATCTTCAACATCCTCGGGCCGCTCACCAATCCGGCCGGCGCGCCGAACATCCTGATGGGCGTATTCCACCCCGACCTGGTCGGCATCCAGGTGCGCGTGCTGCAGCGCCTCGGCGCCCAGCACGCGATGGTGGTCTGGGGCCGCGACAACATGGACGAAGTCTCGCTCGGCGCAGGAACCCTGGTCGGGGAACTGGTGAACGGCGAAATCCGCGAATACGAAATCCACCCGGAAGACTTCGGCATGTCGATGATCGCCAGCCGCAACCTGAAGGTGGCGAACACCGAAGAATCGAAAGTGCGCGTCATGGAAGCATTGCGCGGCGAGCCGGGACCGGCCACCGACATCGTGGCGCTGAACGCCGGCACCGCACTGTATGCGGCGGGCGTGGCGGCCTCGATCGAAGAGGGCCTGGCCAAGGCGCGTTACACCATCGCCTCCGGCGCGGCCATGGCCAAGCTGGAACAGTTCGTCGCCGTCACGCGCCAGCTCGGAGCGCAGTGATCATGTCCGACATCCTGAACAAGATCCTCGCCGTCAAAGCCGATGAAGTGGCGGCCGCGAAACGACACCGCGACCTGGCCAGCCTGCGCCGCGAAGTCGAGACCGACACCGAACTGCGCGCCGGCATCCGCGGCTTCGAAGCCAGCCTGCGCAAGAACATTGCCGCCGGCCGCGCCGGCGTGATCGCCGAAGTCAAAAAAGCCTCGCCCTCGAAAGGCGTGCTGCGCGCCGACTTCCGTCCGGCGGACGTCGCGGAGAGCTATGCCGAGGGCGGCGCTGCCTGCCTGTCGGTACTGACCGACGTGAACTTTTTCCAGGGCAGCGTCGCCTACCTGAAGCAGGCACGTGCGGCCGTCGAACTGCCCGTGATCCGCAAGGATTTCATCGTCGACATGTACCAGGTGTACGAAGCGCGGGCGATGGGGGCCGATGCGATCCTCTTGATCGTCTCCGCGCTCGATCATGGGCTGATGGCGGAATTGGAAGCCTGTGCCCAGGAACTTGGAATGGATGTGCTGGTCGAAGTACATGACGGCGATGAGTTGACCGCGGCCTTGAAGCTGAAAACGCCGCTGGTCGGCATCAACAACCGCAACCTGCGTACCTTCGAGGTCTCGCTGGATACGACCATCGGCCTGCTGCCGCGCATCGGCAGCGAGCGGCTGGTCGTGACCGAGTCGGGAATCATGGTGCCGGGCGACGTGCAGCGCATGCGCGATGCGAACGTGCACGCGTTCCT
>DASVTJ010000461.1:0-24067 GCA_036387635.1 Duganella sp. | reverse complement strand
GCGGTAGCGCTGCAGCGCGCCCAGATAATCCGCGTAGCCGAGCTCCGAGCGCAGCTCCTCGAAGATCTCCCAATAGCGGTTGCTCGCCTCGGAGCCGAACTCGCGTTCCAAGTGTTCGCGCATGTCGCGCTGAACGGCGTCGTTGTCCAACAGCGTGTTGTCGACGTCGATCAGGAAAACAATTTCGTCCGTCGTCCCGTCCTTCATCGCGGCGCCGCTCATTTGACGGCTACCTTGACCGGCTCGGAACCGGTGGCCGGTTTTTCGGCGTGTCCGCCGAAGCCAGCGCGCATCGCCGACAGCACCTTGCCGGAAAATTCGCCGTTGCCGCGCGAGCTGAATCGCTCGAACAGCGCCGAACTCAATATCGGCACCGGCACGCCTTCGTCGATGGCGGCGTTGATGGTCCAGCGACCTTCGCCTGAATCGGAGACGCGCCCCGCGAACTGCTCCAGATGCGGGTCCTTGAGCAGCGCGTCGGCCGTCAGATCGAGCAGCCAGGAGCTGATCACACTGCCGCGCCGCCAGACTTCTGCAATCTCGCCCAAATCCAGGTCGTACTGGTAATGCTCGGGATTGCGCAGCGGCGTCGTCTCGGCGTCGACCTCGTGTTCGAGTTTTCCGACGTTGGCGTTGCGCAGGATGTTCAGACCTTCGGCGTAAGCGCCCATGATGCCGTACTCGATGCCGTTGTGGACCATCTTGACGAAGTGGCCCGCGCCGTTCGGGCCGCAATGCAGGTAGCCTTGTTCGGCGCTGCTATTGGGTTTGTCGCGGCCGGGCGTCGGCGGCGCCGCCGCCCGGCCGGGCGAGAGCGACACGAACAGAGGGTTGAGATGCTGAACGATCTCCTTCTCGCCGCCGATCATCAGGCAATAGCCGCGCTCCAAACCATGCGTTCCGCCGCTGGTGCCGACGTCCACGTAGTGCAGTCCCAGCTCCTTGAGCTGCGCGCCGCGCCGGATATCGTCGTGATAATGCGAGTTGCCGCCGTCGATGACGATGTCGCCCGGCGCCAGCAACGGCTTGAGCGTGTCGAGCGTGGCGTCCACCGAGGCCGCCGGCACCATCAGCCAGAGCACGCGCGGCGTCGCCAGCTGCGACACCAGATCCTCCAGCGACGAGGCGCCGGTGACGCCCTCGCGCAGCACCGACTGCACCGTCGCCGCGGTCCGCGCATAGGCCACGCACTGGTGGCCGTGCCTGGCGAAACGCCAGACCATGTTGGCGCCCATGCGCCCCAAACCTATCATACCGATTTTCATTTGTATCCTCGCACTGTCAAAGTGCGCAGGCCTGTCGAATGCAGGTCCGCGCCAATACGAGGGTAGGCCTCGCGGCCGATTGCTTCGGTTCGCTAGAGCACATAGCAAGCTCATCATTAAGGCGATTTGTATCGCGCTTGTTTCAGCGAAGACGGTTATAGAAGCTGCCGCAGGCAATCGTCGAAGGTCGACAGCAGCAGCACCACGTCCGCGCCGGTGGTGCCGGGACATACCAGCAGCATATTGTGGAAGGGCGTGATCAGCAGGCCGCGATTGAGCAGATACAGATGGATGATCTGTTCCAGCTCGCCGTCGAGGATTGCCCGCGCCTCAGTGCCGTCGCGCGGCGGTGCCGGCGCGAACTGGAATTCGGTGCGGGCGCCGACCTGCGTTACGCACCACGGCAGCTGGTGACGCCTGATGACGTCATGCAGCCCTTGCGCCAACTTGGTCGCCAGCGCAAACATATATTGGTACGCCTGCTCCGTCATCACCTGCTCGAGATTGGCGCGCATCGCCGCCATGGCGAACATGTTCGCGCTCAGCGTCGTGCCGACGCCGGAATGACCCGGCGGCGCGTCGCGTTTGGCTTGCTCCACCCGGCGCGCCAGCGCCTCGGTAAAACCATACACCGCGCAGGGAATGCCGCCGCCGATCGGTTTGCCGATCACCAGCGCGTCCGGCCGCATGCCATGCGCTTGCGCGTAACCTCCTGGGCCGCTGCTGATCGTATGCGTTTCGTCGATCACCAGCAGCGATCCATGCCGCGCGATGAGCCGCTGCGCCGCCTCCCAATATCCGGGCTGCGGCAGCACCATGCCGATGTTGGTCATCACCGGCTCGGCCAGCACGCAGGCGATATCGCCCCGCGCCAGCGCGGCCGCCAGCGCCGCCAAGTCGTTGAACTCCACCACCACCGTGTGATCCGTCAGCGCGTGGACCTGGCCCAGAAGGCTGTCACGCTGCGTCGGCACGCCGTCGACCAGATCGACGAACACGTCGTCCACGGTGCCGTGATAGCAGCCGTTGAAGACCAGTACCTTGCTGCGACCGGTCGCCGCGCGCAGCCAGCGCAGCACAAAGCGGTTGGCGTCCGACGCCGACAGCGCGAACTGCCAGTAAGGCAGGCCGAAACGCCGCGCCAGTTCTTGCGCCACCGGCGCCGCATCCTCCGACGGCAGCATCGCCGTGTAGCCGCGCGTGGCCTGGCGCGCGATGGCCTGCGCCACGGCCCTCGGCGCATGGCCGAACATGGCGCCGGTGTCGCCCAGGCAGAAGTCGATGTATTCGTGGCCGTCGACATCGCGGAAACGGGCGCCGGACGCCTCGGCCACCGTCAGCGCGAACGGCGTCGACCAGTCGTTCATCCAGTGCATCGGCACGCCGAACAGCAGGTGACGCGCCGCCCGCCCCGCCATCTTCGCGGATTCGGGATTGCGGGCGATGTAGCGTTCGCGCTCCAGCGCGGCCAGCGCCTGCGCGCGCGGCCAGTTCAATCCGTCACGGGTGTTGTGCATGGCGCTCACCTCACACCAGCAGCATCAGATGCTCGCGCTCCCATGAGCTGATCACGCGGCTGTATGTGGAAAACTCCAGTTCCTTGACTTCGCAGAACGCCTGCACGAACAGCTCCCCAAGGATTTCTCCAAGCGGTTCGCATTCGCGCAGCCGCAAAATGGCATCCTCCAGATTGCGCGGCAGCTGGTCGTGCACATGCTCGGCGCTGCCCGCCGCCGGCTCGGACGGCGTCAGGCCGCCGACCATGCCAAGATAGCCGCACGCCAGCGTCGCCGCCATCGCCAGGTACGGATTAACGTCAACGCCCGGCACGCGGTTCTCCACGCGGCGGTTCGCCGGCGTAGAGTTGGGGATGCGGAAGCCGCAGGTGCGGTTGTCGTAACCCCAGTGGACATTGGTCGGCGCCGACATGAAGCGCGACAGCCGGCGGTACGAATTGACGTGCGGCGCGAACAGCAGCGTGGCCGCCGCCGTGTAACGCTCCAGGCCCGCGATATAGTTGAAGAACAAGGGACTGGCGTCGCCGGCCTTGTCGCTGAAAATGTTGTTGCCGGTCGCCTTATCCAGAATGCTTTGGTGGATGTGCATCGCGCTACCGGGCTCGGTCTCCATCGGCTTGGCCATGAAGGTGCCGAAGATCCCGTGCCGCAGCGCCGTCTCGCGTACCGCGCGCTTGAACAGGAACACGCGGTCGGCCAGCTCCAGCGCGTCGCCGTGGGTGAAGTTGATCTCCATCTGGCCGGCGCCGGCTTCGTGGATCAACGTCTCCACCCCCAGCTGGTGCTGCTTGCAGAAGGTCGACAGCTCCAGGAAGAAGGGATCGAAGTCGTTGACCGCGTCGATCGAATACGACTGCCGGCCCGATTCCGGCTTGCCGCTGCGGCCCAGCGGCGGCGTCAGCGGCTCGTGCGGATTGCTGCTGCGGGCCACCAGGTAGAACTCCATCTCCGGCGCCACCACCGGTTGCCAGCCACGATCGGCGTACAACTTGAGCACCTTGCGCAGCACCGCGCGCGGCGACAGCCCGACCGGCGTGCCGTCGAAATTCTGGCAATCGTGGATCACCAGCGCTACGTTCTCCGCCGCCCACGGCACCTGCCGCAAGGTGGCCAGATCGGGCACGCAGATCATGTCCGGATCGGTGGCGCCGACGTACGGCAGGTTGTTGGGCTGCTCGCCGTTGACGGTGTTGAGCAAGACGCTTTTGGGCAGGCGCATCTCGCCTTCGCTGAGGAACAAGTCCTTGGGCAGAATTTTGCCGCGTGCGATGCCGGTCATGTCGGCGATGACGCATTCCACCTCGTGGATATTACGGTCGCGTAAAAAATCCTTCATTGCCTGGCTCATGCCGCCCTCCCGTTGGAATTAGCCGATTTGAATCCAGGTGGTTTTCAGCTCGGTGTATTTGTCGAACGCGTGCAGCGACTTGTCGCGCCCATTGCCGGACTGCTTGTAGCCGCCGAACGGCACGGTGATGTCGTCGCCGTCGTACTGGTTCACGTGCACGGTGCCGGCCCGCAGCGCGCGTGCCGTCTGGATGGCCTTGGTGATATCCGACGTCCACACCGCCGCCTGCAAGCCGTACGGCGTGGAGTTGGCCTGCCTGACGGCTTCCTGCAAATCGGTGAAGGTCAGCACCGACAACACAGGGCCGAAGATCTCCTCGCGCGCGATCGTCATCTCGCTGTCGACCTGGTCGAACAGGGTCGGCTCGACAAAGAAGCCGCCGGTCTCGGTGCGCACCTGGCGCCCGCCCGACAGCAGCTTGGCGCCGCCGGCCTTGCCGGCCTCGATGTAGCCCATCACCGTTTTCAGCTGGGTGGCGTCGACGATGGCGCCCATCACGGTGTTTTCGTCGAGCGGATCGCCGGGCTGGAAGTCCGGCATCATCGCCAGCGCCTTTTCGATGAAGCGGTCCTTGATCGACGCCTCGACGAACAAGCGCGAAGGCGCGTTGCAGCTCTCGCCCTGGTTGAAGTAGATTGAGCCGATGGCCGACGCCACCGCCGCATCCAGATCGGGACAATCGGCGCAAACGATATTGGCCGATTTGCCGCCCAATTCAGTCCACGCGCGCTTCAGGTTCGACTGGCCGGCCATCTGCACGATCTGCTTGCCGACGCGCGTGGAGCCGGTGAAGCCGATGCAGTCGACATCCATGTGCAGCGCCAGCGCGGCGCCGGCCTCGTGGCCGTAACCGGGCAGCACGTTGAAGACGCCGGCCGGGATGCCCGCCTCCAGCGCGATGTCGGCCAGCCGCAGCGCCGTCAGTGGAGACTTCTCCGACGGCTTGAGCACCACGCTGTTACCGGCCGCCAGCGCCGGCGCGATCTTCCACGCCGCCATGATCATCGGGTAGTTCCAGGGCACGATGGCCGCCACTACGCCGACCGGCTCGCGCGTGATCAGCGCCAGGCTGTTCTCGGCGGTCGGCGCGATCTCGTCGTAGATCTTGTCGATCGCCTCGCCGTACCACCGCAGGCAGTTGGCGGTGGCGCCGACGTCCACGCTCTGGCTGTATTTAATCGGCTTGCCCATATCCAGCGTTTCGAGCAGGGCCAGCTCCGGCCCGTACTTTTGCACCAGATCGGCGAACTTGATCATGACCCGTTTGCGCTGTGCCGGCGACTTGCCGGCCCAGCCGCGCGCCTCGAAGGCCGCGCGGGCGCTGGCGACGGCCGCGTCGACATCGGCGCCGTCGCAGCGCGCCACCATGCCCAGCTTGCGGCCGTCGATCGGCGACAGGTTTTCAAACTGCTGCCCGTTGGCCGCCCATACGCGCTGACCGCCGATAAAGGCGCGGCCGTCGATTTGCAGGCTGGCCGCCCGCTCGTGCCAGGAAGTTGTTTTCGTCTCTGTCGTCATTTTTTCGCTCCCGTCTAATTCGTGGTCAGACCCAGCCGCGTTCTTTGATGTCCGCGTAGGTAAGGTCCAGGCATTTGCGGATCAACGTGATCATTTCATCGATCTGCGCCACCGTCATGACGAGTGGCGGCGCGATGATCATGCGGTCGCCGACGGCGCGCATGATCATGCCATTGTCGAACATGTAGCCACGGCAGACCATGCCCACACCCAGCGCCTCGTCGAACGTCACGTTGTCGTGCACGACAGCGGCCTTGGTGCGCACCAGGTTCAGGCCCGCCACAAAGCCGCAGCTGTCAGCGTATCCGACCAGCGGATGGTCGGACAGTTCCGCAAAGCGCTTCTTCAGATACGGCCCGGTTTCGTTGGCGACACGCTCGACCAGCTTCTCGTCCTCGAGGATGCGGATGTTTTCCAGCGCGGCCGCGCAGGCGACCGGGTGGCCCGAATAGGTGAAGCCGTGATTGAATTCGCCGCCCTGCCCGATCAGTACATTGGCGACGCGGTCGCCTATCAGCACCCCGCCCAGCGGTATATAGCCGGACGTGACGCCCTTGGCGAAAGTGATCAGGTCGGGCTTCATGCCGAACATCTCCGAAGCGAACCATTTGCCCAGACGACCGAAGCCGCAGATCACCTCGTCGGCGATCAGCAGAATGCCGTACTTGTCGCAGATACGCTGGATCTCCGGCCAGTAAGTGGCCGGCGGGATGATCACGCCGCCCGCGCCCTGCACAGGTTCGCCGATGAAGGCGGCGACTTTCTCAGCGCCGACTTCCAGGATTTTCTTCTCCAGCCACGACGCCGCCTCGATGCCGAATTCGTCCTCGGTCATGCCACGGCCAGACTCCAGGTAGCTGGGCTGGCCGATATGCACGATGCCCGGAATCGGCAAGCCGCCCTGCGCGTGCATGCCGTCCATGCCGCCGAGCGAGGCGCCGGCGACGGTGCTGCCGTGATATGCGTTGTAGCGGCTGATGATGATGTGACGCTCCTTGAACCCCAGCACGTCCCAATAGCGGCGCACCATGCGCAGGTTGGTGTCGTTGCCTTCCGAGCCGGAGCCGGCGAAGTACACGTGGTTGAACCCCGGCGGCGAGATCTTGGCCAGCTTGGCCGCCAGCTGCACCGCCGGCACGTTGGTGGTGTTGAAGAAGCTGTTATAGAACGGCAGCGTCTCCATCTGCTTGTAGACCGCTTCCGAAATGCTGGTGCGGCCGTAGCCGACGTTGACGCACCACAGGCCGGACATCCCGTCGAGCAGCTTTTTGCCCTGCGAATCCCACAGGTAGATGCCCTCGCCGCGCACCATTACGCGCGCGCCTTTTTCACCCAGCGCCTTGTGATCGGTGAACGGGTGCATGAAGTGAGCCGTATCCAGCTTTTGGATGGCGGCGGTGTCGTAGACCTGCGGCGTGGCCGGGCTTTTTACCGACGCGACCAGCGCGGCGCTGGGCGCGACGCTGGGTACGAATGAATTGCTAGACATGGTGATTCCTTGTTGGAGTTATGGATAATCAGACGTGCAGCAGCAGGTGTTCGCGTTCCCACGGGCTGATGACGGTCATGAATTCCTGATGCTCCAGGTCTTTGATGGCGGCGTAGACGTCGATGAAACGGCCACCCAGCACGGTGCGCAGCTTGTCCTCGTTGCGCAGGTGCTGCAGCGCCTCCGGCAAGCCTTGCGGCAGCTCGACCTTCAGGTCGTAGGCGCTGCCGACGGTCATCGGGGTAGGCTCCAGTTGTTCGGTCATGCCCAGATAGCCGCATGCCAGCGTCACGGCCAGCGCCAGGTACGGATTGGCGTCGGCGCCGATGATGCGGTTTTCAACGCGCCGATCCTGCACGCCCGATTCCGGCACGCGGAAGCCCACGGTGCGGTTGTCCATGCCCCACTGGATATTGATCGGCGCGGCGGTGTGGCGCACGATGCGGCGATACGAATTCACATACGGCGCCACGATCGCCATCGCCGACGGCATGTAGCGCTGCAGGCCGGCGATATACTGCTTGAAGATCGGCGCGGCCGATCCGTCCTCGGCGCTGAAGATGTTCAAGCCGGTTTTGGCATCGACCACGCTCTGGTGCACGTGCATCGCGGAACCCGGCTCGCCGGCCATCGGCTTGGCCATGAAGGTGGCGTACATATCATGCTTGAGCGCCGCCTCGCGCAAGGTGCGCTTGAAGAAGAACACCTTGTCGGCCAGTCCAAGCGGATCGCCGTGCAGGAAGTTGATCTCCATCTGGCCGGCGCCGATTTCGTGAATCAAGGTGTCGACGTCGAGGTTCATCAGATCGCAGTAGTCGTAAATGTCCTCGAACAGCGGATCGAATTCGTTGACGGCGTCGATGCTATAGACCTGGCGGCTGGTTTCGGCGCGGCCGCTGCGGCCGATCGGCGGTTTCAATGGCAGATCGGGATCGGTGTTTTTCGCGGTCAGGTAGAACTCCAGCTCCGGCGCCACGACCGGCTTCCAGCCTTTTTCCTCGTACAGCTTGAGCACCCGGCGCAGCACGGAGCGCGGCGCGAAATCGACCAGGCGGCCGTCGGAGAAATAACAGTCATGGATCACCTGCGCGGTCGGATCGCTGGCCCATGGCACCATGGTGATGGTGGTCGGATCGGCCTTCAGGATCATATCGCGGTCGGTGCTGGAGATGGCGCGGTCGTAGCCTGCGTCCTCCACCGGGTAGTTGCCGGTCACGGTCATGCCCAGCACCGCCTCCGGAATGCGCATGCCGCGCTCCTGCGTGAATTTGCCGCGCGGGAGGATCTTCCCGCGCGCCACGCCGGTCAAATCGGGCACCAAGCATTCGATCTCGGTGACGTGCTTCTCGTTGAGCCACAGATCCATGTCTGTGTAGCTGAAATTTTCGCGGATTGCCATGTATTTCTCTCTTATATTTTGATCTTGCGCCGGCCGCGTTTGGGCCTTGGCGTTGCTGCGTTTAGCCGCGGTCAGCTGCGATGAGCCGCAACGAGCCGCAATGAGCTGGGTTTTCGCCTGGTTGGACTATGCGAAAAAGGACACTAAGGGACCCGCCGCGCCCACTGTTCGTAGGTCTTCATGCGTTTCTCCCTTGTTGATGGAGTCGACAGGCCTCGCCGAAGGCCTGGAACAACTTGATCGAATCGGGGTTGTCGAATAACCGCCATTCGGGATGCCACTGTACTCCGAAATTGAATCCCGTGGCGCCCGCTACGCTGTATGCCTCGACCAGGCCATCGTCGGCGCGCGCTTCCACGGCCAGGCGCGGCGCCAGTTTGTCGATGCCCTGGCCGTGCAGCGAGTTGACCATGAGCTCCGTCGCGCCGTCGAGTATCCGCGCCAGGCGTCCGTTCGGCTCCAGCACAACGCGATGAGCCGCCGCGTACTGCCGCTCCAGCGGTAGCGTCTTTTGCTCGCGATGATCGAGCATGCCGGGCACCTCGTGCACCGCCTGGTGCAGCGTGCCGCCCAGCGCTACGTTCATCTCCTGGAAGCCGCGACAAACAGCAAGCAGCGGGATGCCGCGTTCGAGCGCGGCGCGCAGCAGCGGCAGCGTGGTGGCGTCGCGCGCCGGATCGCGCGGCAGCGAAGGATCGAGCACCGTCTGGCCATACAGGCCGGCGTCCACGTTGGACGGGGAGCCGGTCAGCATCACGCCGTCGGCCACGTCCAGCAGCGCATCGAAATCGGTAGAGTCGCCCAACGCCGGCACGATCAGCGGCGCGCAGCGGGCGCCGTCGGCCACGGCGGCGACGTATTTGAGATGCGCGGTATGGCTGGCGTGGACGCCGACCAGATTAACGCAAGCTGGAACGAGAACGATAGGTCTGCGCATGTTTATCAATTTAACATGGATTACATGATCATATCCCTATTTTCAGCGTTCGTCCCCGCGTGTCCTCATCTTGCGCAATTTGCAGATGGCGTCAGCCCTTGGCGGCCGATGCGATCTGCTTCTGGCGCTGCCGCTCGTTGCGGGCGATGTATAGGCTAGATGCGATGACGCCGATGGTAACGACCAGAATCGTCAGCGCGGCGACGGCGTTCACGCGCGGGTCCAGCCCCAGACGCGCGCGCGAGAAGATCACGATCGGCATCGTCGACGAGCCGGGGCCGGACAGGAACGCCGACAGCACCACGTCGTCGAGCGACAGCGTGAACGTCAGTAGCCACGCGGAGCCCAGCGCCTGTTTGATGTTCGGCAGCGTCACCAGGAAGAACACCTGGTACGGCCTGCAACCCAGATCCATCGCCGCCTCTTCCAGTGCCTTGCTCATCTCCTGCAAGCGCGATTGCACCACCACCGCCGCATAGGCCATGCCCAGCAAGGTGTGGCCGATCCAGATCGTCAGCATGCCGCGCTCGGGAAAGCCGAACACCTTCTGCACTGACACCAGCATCAACAGCAGCGACAGGCCGATGATCACCTCCGGCATCACCAGCGGCGCGCTGACCATGCCGGCGAACAGCGTGCGGCCTGTGAAGCGGTGGTAGCGATCGAGCACGAACGCGGCGAAGGTACCCAACACCACCGAGGCGCACGCCGTCATCAGCGCGATGCGCAGCGACAGTCCGAGGCCGTTGATGATTTCCGTGTCGTTCATCAGCGCCGCGTACCATTGCAGCGAGAAGCCGCTCCACACCATGTCCTGGCGCGAGCTGTTGAACGAGAAGACCACCAGCACCACGATCGGCAGGTATAAAAACAGATACCCCATCGACAGCCAGCCACGCCCGAACCAGCGCTGCATAAAGTTGCCTTTCATGGGCGGGCCTCCTGCTCTGCCTTGTATTTGTTGAAGATCGCCATCGGCACCAGGATCAGCAGGATCACCACCACCGTCACCGAGGACGCCAGCGGCCAGTCGTTATTGGTGAAGAATTCGTCCCACAGCTGGCGCCCGATCATCAAGGTCTCGGGGCCGCCCAGCAGCTCGGGTATCACGTATTCGCCGATGGCCGGAATAAACACCAGCATCGAGCCGGCGATGATGCCGGACTTCGACAGCGGCACGGTGATGCGCCAGAACGCTTGCAGCGGCGTGGCGCCAAGGTCGGCGGCCGCCTCCAGGAATCGGTTATCCATCTTCACCAGATTGGCGTACAACGGCAGGATCATGAACGGCAGATAAGCGTACACCATGCCGATGATCAGCGAGAACTGGGTGTTCATCAGGTGCAGCGGCTCGCTGATGGCGCCGATCCCGATCAGGAAGTTATTCACGATGCCGTTGTTGGCCAGGATGCCTTTCCAGGCGTAGATCCGTAGCAGGAACGAGGTCCAGAAAGGCAGCATCACCAACATCAGCAGCACCGGGCGCACGGTCGGCTTGGCGCGCGCCATGAAGTAGGCGAACGGGTAGCCGATGATCAGGCAGAGCGCGGTGGTGATGGCGGCGAACTTGAGGGAGCTGAGATACGTCAGCACATACAGCTCGTCCTCCGCGATGAACAGGTAGTTGGAGATCTTGACCTTGAGCGTGACGACGCCTTCGGCCATCGTCATCAGGGTGCCGAACGGGTTGCCCATGTCCGACTCGGTGAAGCTGATGCGCATCACGATCAGGAACGGCACCAGGAAGGCGAACGTCAGCCACAGGAACGGCACGGCGATGACGATGCGCCGGCCGGTCAGCCATCGCAATGTCAGCAGGTTCTTTAGAAAGTCCATTTACGTTCCGCCTTAGCTGGTCAGCACGACGACGTCGGCGCCGTCCCACCAGGCGAAGACGCGCTGGTCGCGCTTGAGCGCGGCGTCGTCGTGGCGGGCGGCGTTGGTGCGCGAGACCTTGATCACCATGCCGCTGTCGAGCCGCACGTGGTACAGCGTCTCGTTGCCGAAGTAGGCCATCGCGCTGATCACGCCTTGCACGCAGTTGTAGCGATGCTCGCTGGCGTTGGCGCGCTGCTCGATGGTCGGGGCCTCCGTTTGCACCGCGATTTTTTCCGGCCGCACGGCCACCGCCACCGGCATGCCCATGGTGCCGGTGATGCCGTGGGTGACGTAGTGGCTCCCCTCGGGCGTTTCGATAATGACGTGGTCCGGCTGATCGACCGCCACGCTGCCGTCGAACAGATTGACGCTGCCGATGAAGTCCGCCACGAAGCGGCAGTTCGGCGTTTCGTAGATCTCGCCCGGCGGGCCGACCTGCAAAATGCGGCCTTCGCTCATGACGGCGATGCGGGTCGCCATGCTCATCGCCTCGTCCTGGTCGTGGGTGACCATCACGCAGGTCACGCCGACTTCCTCGATGATGCCGACCAGTTCCATCTGGGTGCGCTCGCGCAGCTTCTTGTCCAACGCGCCGAGCGGCTCGTCGAGCAGCAGCAATTGCGGCCGCTTGGCCAGGCTGCGCGCCAGCGCCACGCGCTGCTGCTGGCCGCCGGACAGCTGGTGCGGCTTGCGCTTGCCGTAAGCGGTCAGCTGCACCAGCGCCAGCATCTGCTCCACGCGCGCGGCGATTTCGTCTTTCGGCAGGCCGTCGCGGCGCAGGCCGAAGGCGATGTTGTCCCACACCGACAGGTGCGGGAACAGCGCGTACGACTGGAACATCATGTTGATCGGGCGCTGATACGGCGGCACGCTGACGATGTCCTTGCCGGCGAGCGTGATCCGACCCTGGGTCGGCGTCTCGAAGCCGGCCAGCATGCGCAGCAGCGTCGATTTGCCGCAGCCCGAGCTGCCCAACAACGCGAAGATCTCGCCCTTGTTGATGGCGACCGAGACGTCGTTGACAGCACGCACACCGTCGAATTCCTTGACCAGATTGCGGATCAGGAGGAAGGGTTCAGCAGCTCGCTCTATGGTCATGTTATGGAAATATAAATGATATTAATAATATATCTGAAGGAGGCCATTTGCCGGCCGCCCGATTTTTGGACACGTGATTATAAATGCAGCGCGGGCGACGGGGAACGCCCGCATCACGGTCACACAATCAAACATGCAGCAATAAGTGTTCCCGCTCCCAAGGGCTGATCACCGTCATGAACTCCTGGTGTTCGAGTTCCTTGATCGCCGTGTAGACGTCGATGAAGCGCTCGCCCAGCACTTCGCGGATGCGGTCTTCACGGCGCAGCCATTGAAGCGCCTCCGGCAAGCCTTGCGGCAGCTCGGAGGCGTGGTGGTAGGCGCTGCCGGTGATCATCGGCGTCGGCTCGAGGCGGTCGACCATGCCCAGATAGCCGCAGGCCAGCGTCACGGCCATCGCCAGATAGGGGTTGGCGTCGGCGCCGATGATGCGGTTTTCCACGCGGCGCTGCTCGACGCCCGAGATCGGGATGCGGAAGCCGACGGTGCGATTGTCGTTACCCCACTGGACGTTGATCGGCGCGGCCGTGTGGCGCACGATGCGGCGGTACGAGTTGACATACGGCGCCGCGATCGCCATCACCGCCGGCGTGTAGCGCTGCAGGCCGCCGATGTAGTGGCGGAAGCTGTCCGACGGCGATCCGTCCGGCGCGCTGAAGATATTGCGGCCGGTGGCGGCATCGCTCACGCTCTGGTGCACGTGCATCGCCGATCCGGGCTCGTTGACCATCGGCTTGGCCATGAAGGTGGCGTACATGTCGTGCTTGAGCGCCGCCTCGCGCAAGGTGCGCTTGAAGTAGAAGACGTTGTCGGCCAGCGCCAGCGGGTCGCCGTGCTGGAAGTTGATGCCCATTTGTCCTGCGCCGGTTTCGTGGATCAAGGTGTCGACGTCAAGGTTCATCAGCGCGCAGTAGTCGTAGATGTCCTCGAACAGCGGATCGAACTCGTTGACGGCGTCGATGCTATAGACCTGGCGGCTGGTTTCGGCGCGGCCGCTGCGGCCCACCGGCGCGCGCAGCGGCAGATCGGGATCGATATTCTTTTCGGTCAGGTAGAACTCCAGCTCCGGGCCGACCACCGGCTTCCAGCCACGGTCCGCATACAGCTTGAGCACGCGGCGCAGCACGGAACGCGGCGCGAAATCGACCAGGGTGCCGTCGGCGAAGTAGCAGTCGTGGATCACCTGCGCGGTCGGATCGACCGCCCACGGCACCGTGGTGATGCTGCCGGGGTCCGCGCGCAGGATCATATCGCGGTCGGTGGAGGAGATGGCGCGGTCGTAGGCGGCGTTCTCGGTCGGGTAGTTGCCGGTGACGGTCATGCCCAGCACCGCCTCGGGAATGCGCATGCCGCGCTCCTGGGTGAATTTCGCGCGCGGCAGGATTTTCCCGCGCGCGACGCCCGTCAGGTCGGGCACCAGGCATTCGATTTCAGTAACGCGGTTCTCGTTAAGCCACCGGTCCATATCGGCGTCGGTAAAGTTTTCACGGATAGACATGTTCGCTCTCTGTAGTGATGATCAAGCGATCGATGGTCTAATTTACCATATTTACAACCTTGCCTCCGCCGCCTCCACGCGCGTTTGCACAAGAATCTTCTTGATTTCAGGGACGCAGGAACCGCAATTGCCGCCCGCCTTGAGGCAGGACGTCACCTGCGCCACCGTTCGCAGATCTTTTTCGACGATGGCGTTGCAGATCGTGTTGCGGCCCACGCCAAAGCACGAGCACACGGTCGGCCCGGTGTCGGCGCCCTTTTCGACCGGCATGCCGACCAGCAGGCCGACGCGATCGATTTCACTCAATGCCTCCTTGACGAACAGGCTTGCCAGCCACGCGCGCGACGGCATGTCCTGGCGCGGCGACAGGAAGATGCATTGCTCGATGCGGTCGTCCACCACGTGCACGGCGCGGTACACGCCGGCGGTGCGGTCTTCGTATTCGAGCCAGTCGGCGTCGAGGTCTTGAACGCCCAGCAAAGTACGCGCCCACTGGCCGAAATCGGAAATCGTATTGCGGCCGGCGAGCTCGTAGCGGGCGAATTCGCGCCCCTGGATGCGGGTCCAGTGGGCCACGCTGCCAAGATCGACTTCCGTGCGACTCAGGATGAAGCTGTGCCAGTTGACGCGGAACTGCTCGATGCGCACCGGCGTATGCTTGAATTCCGGCTCGCCCGATACCGGATCGACCACCGGGTTGACCAGCGCGCCGACGCGGGCGTCGGACGACGTCTGGCCCGACCAGTGGATCGGAATGAACACGCTGCCGCGCGGGATGCCGCCGCCGTGCTGCACGCGCGCCACCATCGCGCCCCATTCGGAGCTGACCCGCGCCAGTTCGCCCTCGCGCACACCGTGCAACAGCGCGTCCTGCGGGTGGATGTCGACGAACGATTCGGAGATGTGGTCGGCCAAGGTGAAGGATTTTCCGGTGCGCGTCATCGTATGCCATTGGTCGCGCACGCGGCCGGTGTTGAGCGCCAGCGGGAAGGCTTCGCTGACGGCGTTGACCGGCGCCCGCGGGGTGGTGGCGATGAAGCGTGCCTTGCCGTCGGCATGGGCGAAGTGCTTGTCTGCGAACAGCCGCGCTTCGACCTCGATGCCGCCGGCGGCGTTGCGGCGCACCGGCCACTGGATCGGTTCCAGATCGTCGTATTCGCGCGGCGTCAATTGAGCGAGTCCGGACATGTCGAAGGCGCGCGGCACGTCTGTGGCGCTGTTGCGGAAGCCGCTCAGGCGCGCGTGCTCGTCGAACACGTCGCTGGCGCCGGCGAAGTCGAAACCGCCGAAGCCCATGCGCTGCGCGAACAACGCCAGGATCTTCCAGTCGGCCAGCGCTTCGCCGGGCGCCGGCAAAAAGGCGCGCTGGCGCGAGACGCGGCGTTCGGAATTCGTAACGGTGCCCTCCTTCTCGCCCCAGCCCAAAGCCGGCAGCAGGACATGTGCGTAGGCGTTGGTGTCGGTGTTGAGCATGATGTCGGTGGCGACCACCAGTTCGCACTTTTCCAGCGCGCGCCTTACCTGGTCCGCGTCCGGCATGCTGACCATCGGGTTGGTGGAGATCACCCACACCGCCTTGACCTTGCCGTCCTCGATCGCCTTGAACAAGTCGACCGCCTTGAGGCCCGGCTTGTCCGCTATCGCCGGCGACTCCCAGAAGGTCTGCACGACGTCGCGGTGGTCGGCGCGGTCCAGATCCATGTGTGCGGCCAGCATGTTGGCCAAGCCGCCCACTTCGCGCCCGCCCATCGCGTTCGGCTGGCCGGTGATCGAGAACGGTCCCATGCCCGGTTGGCCGATACGGCCGCCGATCAGGTGGCAGTTGATGATGCTGTTGACCTTGTCGGTGCCGGCCGACGACTGGTTCACGCCCATCGAATAGGCGGTGATGGTCTTTTGCGTGGCGGCGAACAGTTCGTAGAACTCCATCAGCACCGGCAATTCGATGCGGCAGATCCTGGCCACGGCGGCCGGGTCGCTGCAATCGACATTGGCGGTGGCGAGCGCCGCGTCGAAGCCGTTGGTATGGTCGGCAACGAACGCCGGATCGACCGCGCCGATACGGTGCAGATAACTGAGAAGGCCGTTGAACAGCCAGACGTCGGTGCCGGACTTCACCGGCAGGTGCATGTCGGCCAGCTCGCAGGTGGCGGTGCGGCGCGGATCGATGACGACGATCTTCATCTCCGGCCGGCTTTCCTTGGCCTTGAGGATGCGCTGGAACAGGATCGGGTGGCACCACGCCGTGTTGGAGCCGACCAGCACCACCATGTCGGCCAGTTCCAGGTCGTCGTAACAGAGCGGAACCAGGTCCTCGCCGAAGGCGCGCTTGTAGCCGGCCACCGCCGACGACATGCACAGGCGCGAGTTGGTGTCGATATTGGCGCTGCCGATGTAACCCTTCATCAGCTTATTGGCGACGTAGTAGTCCTCGGTCAGCAGTTGGCCCGATACGTACAAGGCGACGGCGTCCGGCCCATGCTCGTCGATGATGGCGCGCCAGGTGCCAGCCACCTTGTCGAGCGCTTCGTCCCACGTGGCGCGGCGCAAGCCGTCCGGCCCGCGCAGCTGTGGATACAACAGGCGGCCATCGAGGCTGACAGTCTCGCCCAGCGCCGAGCCTTTGACGCACAGTCGCCCCTTGTTCGCCGGATGCAGCTTGTCGCCGGCGATGGTAACCGTTCCGTCGCCCTTGGGGGTGGCGCTTACACCGCAACCTACGCCGCAATAAGCGCAGGTGGTGCGTACTGACAGATGGTCTTGGGACAGGTTCAAGGTTCGCTCGCTTAGACGTTTATCGCGTTTAACGTTACGCGGCTTGGGCGCTAAGCGCTTCGCCGAATAACAGGGTTTGCCGGATCGAGGTGATGTCGGTGCTGTTCTGAATCAGGCCGAAATACCACGGGCCGTCCTTGACGTCGCCATACAGTACGGCGCCGGTGACGCGGTTGTTCTTCAACACCAGCCGCTTGTAGACGCCGCGCCGCGCGTCGCGCAGCACCAGATCCTCGGTGTCCTCGCCACCGACGAAATCGCCGACCGAGTACAAATCCACACCGGTGACCTTCAACCGCGTCGGCGACGTTTGCTGCACGTAGCGGCGCACGCCGGCGCCAGCCAGGTGGGCGCCGCAAACGCGCGCCTGGTCCCAGATCGGCGCGACGAGGCCGAAGGTGGCGCTGCGGTGCTGCACGCACTCGCCGACCGCGTAGATGCGCGGATCGTAGGTTTGCAGCGTGTCGTCAACGACGATGGCGCGGTCGCAGTGCAGGCCGGCCGACTTGGCCAGCTCGATGTTCGGGCGCACGCCGGCCGTCATCACCACCAGATCGGCGGGGATCTCGCTGCCATCCTTGAAGCGCACCGCCGTCACGCGATCGGTGCCGACGATTTCCGCCGTCTGCGCGTTCAGCAGGAAGTTCATACCCTTGTCCTCCAGCGCTTTTTGCAGAAGCTGGGCGGCGGGCTTGTCGAGCTGCTGGTTCATCAGCGAATCCGTCACATGGATCACCGTGACCGACATACCCTGGCGCTGCAGGCCGTTGGCCGCCTCGAGCCCCAGCAGGCCGCCGCCGATGACCACCGCGTGCCGGTGGTTGCGCGAGGCCTCGAGCATCGATTCCACATCCTGGATATCGCGGAAAGCCAGCACGCCGGGCAGCTGGTGGCCCGGCACCGGAATGATGAACGGCTTGGAGCCGGTGGCGATCAGCAAACGATCGTAACGCACCTCCAATCCGGAGCGGGCGCGCACGATGCGCTTGCGGCGGTCGATATGCTCTACCGGATCGCCGGCGTGCAGGGTGATGCCATGCTGGACGTACCACTCACGCGTGTTGAGCATGATGTCGTCCATCGTCTTTTCGCCGGCCAGCACCGGCGACAGCAGGATGCGGTTGTAGTTACCATGCGGCTCGGCGCCGAACACAGTGATGTCGTACATGTCCGGGTCCAGCTTGTGCAGCTCTTCGACCGTGCGCATGCCGGCCATGCCGTTGCCGATGACGACCAGCGCAGGCTTCGATTCCACGCGCTCGGCCGAATTCATAGCCCGACCCAGACTTTGCCGTCGGCCACGCGGGCGGGATAGGTGCCGACCGAGTTGGCCGGCGCTTCCAGGCATTCGCCGGTTTGCAGGTCGAAGTGCTGCTTGTAGATCGGTGATGCGACCACGATGCGTTCACCCAGGCTGCCCACCAGACCGCGCGACAGCACCGCCGCTTGCGAATTCGGATCGTAGTTATCGATGGCGAACACGCGCGGGCCGCCGTCGTTGACGTGGAAGACGGCGATCTGCGCATTATTCAACAAGGCGCACACGCCGGTGTTGGGCACGATGTCGTCCAGGTTGCAGACGGCGATCCAGTTATCGGTTTGAATATCGCGATGCATTTGTATTCTCCTCAGGCTGCGCTGACTGCGATCGGAATCACGCGTTTGCGTTCTTCCACGGTGGCCGGACGAATCTGTCCGCGTTCTTCCATGAAGACGACGTTGTCGTCTCCCTTGTCGCTGTTGACGAAGGTGCGGAAGCGTTTGCGGGTTTCTGGATTTTCGACGGCTTCCTTCCACTCGCACGCATAAGTGTTGACGACGTGCTGCATGTCCGCTTCAAGGTCGGCGGCGATGCCCAGCTTGTCCTGCACGACCACCTGCTTCAGGTAATCAAGGCCGCCTTCCAGGTTCTCGCGCCAGGTGCTGGTGCGTTGCAGGCGGTCGCCGGTGCGGGTATAGAACATCAGGAAGCGGTCGATGTACTGCACCAGCGTGGTCTTGTCCAGATCCGTCGCCAGCACCTCGGCATGGCGCGGCTTCATGCCGCCGTTGCCGCACACGTAAAGGTTCCAGCCTTTTTCGGTGGCGATGATGCCGACATCCTTGCCCTGCGCCTCGGCGCATTCGCGGGTGCAGCCGGAGACGCCAAATTTGATTTTGTGCGGTGTGCGCAGGCCCTTGTAGCGGTTTTCCAGCTCGATGGCGAGGCCGATCGAATCGTCGACGCCATAACGGCACCAGGTCGAGCCGACGCACGACTTCACCGTGCGCAGCGATTTGCCGTAGGCGTGGCCGGATTCGAAGCCGGCGGCGATCAGTTCTTCCCAGATCAGCGGCAGCTGGTCGACGCGGGCGCCGAACAAATCGACGCGGGCGCCGCCGGTGATCTTGGTGTACAGCTGATACTTCTTGGCGACCATGCCAACCGCGATCAGGCCATCGGCCGTCACTTCGCCGCCCGGCATGCGCGGCACCACCGAGTAGGTTCCGTCCTTCTGGATATTACCGAGGAAGTAGTCGTTGGTGTCCTGCAGGCTGGCGTGCTCCTTCTTCAGCACGAAGTCGTTCCATACCGACGCCAGGATGCTGGCGGCCAGCGGTTTGCACACCTCGCAACCGAGCCCCTTGCCGTGCTTTGCCAGCAGATCGTCGAAGGACTTGATCTGGCCGACTTTGATGACGTGGAACAGCTCCTGGCGCGAATAGGCGAAGTGCTCGCACACGTGATTGTTGACGGCCATGCCGAGCTTTTTCATCTCGGCCTTCATCACCTGCGTCACCAGCGGCACGCAGCCGCCGCACGAGGTGCCGGCGTTGGTGCAGCTTTTCAGTTCGCCGATGGTGCAGGCGCCTGCGGCCACCGCAGCGCACAGCGCGCCTTTGGAAACGTCGTTGCAGGAACAGATTTGCGCGCTCTCGGGCAAGGCATCGACGCCCAGGCCTGGCTTGGCGGCGCCGTCGGACTGCGGCAGGATCAGGAACTCCGGCGATTCCGGGAGCTCGATTTTGTTCAGCATCATCTGCAGCAGCGTGCCGTATTCGGCGGCGTCGCCGACCATCACCGCGCCTTGCAGGTATTTGCCGCAGTCGGAAACAACGATCTTTTTGTAGATCTGTTTGCGCTCGTCGGTGAACTGATACGAGCGGCTGCCGGCCGTGGCGCCGTGCGGGTCGCCGATGCTGGCAACGTCCACGCCCATCAGTTTCAGCTTGGTGCTCATGTCGGCGCCGGCGAATTCGCCCGCTTCGCCCAGCATATGCCTTGCTGCGACGCGCGCCATCTCGTAGCCCGGCGCCACCAGGCCGTAGATCATGCCGCCCCACAGCGCGCATTCGCCGATGGCGTAGACGTCCGGGTGCGAGGTGACGCAGTTGTTGTTGATGGCGATGCCGCCGCGCGGGCCGACGGTCAGGCCGCATTCGCGCGCCAGCATGTCGCGCGGGCGGATACCGGCCGAGAACACGATCATGTCGGCGTCCAGATGGCCGCCGTCGGCGAACTCCATGCGGTGCGTGCCCTCGACGCCATCGACGATGGCTGTGGTGTTTTTGCCAGTGTGGACGGTCACGCCCAGCTCTTCGATCTTACGGCGCAGTACGCGCGCGCCGCTTTCGTCGACCTGCACCGCCATCAGGCGCGGCGAGAATTCGACCACGTGGGTGTCGAGCTTCAGGTCGCGCAGCGCCTTGGCGCATTCGAGGCCCAGCAGCCCGCCGCCGATGACGACGCCGGTCTTCGAACGCTGGCCGCATTCGAGCATCGCTTCCAGATCCTCGATGGTGCGGTAGACGAAGCAGTCCTTGCGCTCTTTGCCCGGCAGCGGCGGCACGAACGGGAACGAGCCGGTGGCGATGACCAGTTTATCGTAGGGCAGCACGCTGCCGTCGCCGGTGGTGACGGTTTTGGCGGCGGTGTCGATGGCGGTGGCGCGGGTGTTCAGGCGCAGCACCATGCTCAGGTCACCCGGCTCGCGGTCGAAGAAGCCCGGCTTGACCAGCGACAGGTCTTCCGCCGATTTACCGGAGAAGAATTCGGACAGGTGCACGCGGTCGTAGGCGGGGCGCACTTCCTCGCACAGCACTGTCACCTGCAGGTTGTTGTTGCCGCCGGCGGCAAGGCTCTCGAGGAATTTGTGGCCAACCATGCCATGGCCGATAACGATGATTTTCATAGTCTTGTTCCTTTAAGCTTTAAGCCGCGAGTTTGGTGGCGACGACGGATTCTTCGATGGTGCTGCTGCTGAAGCGTGCTGCCAGTGCGCACAGCGCGGTGGCGGCAACGGCGAAGCCCAGGATGCTGAGCGTTTGCTGCGTGTCGCCCAGGCCCTTCATCAGGAAGCCTGCGGCCACCGCGCCGACATTGCCGCCGGCGCCGATGATGCCGGCGACGCCGCCGAGGGCACGCTTGTCGATGAACGGCACCACGGCGTAGGTCGCGCCGCAAGCCATGTGGGTGAACAGGCCGAAGATCAGCATCGCGCCTATCGCCAGCGCGGCGCTGCCGGCGTGGGCGAACATCAGTAAACCGGCGCCCTCACCCAGCATCAATACGAACAGCAGCGTGACGCGGTTATTCAGGTTGCCCCTGGCGGCGAACTTGTCCGAGGCCCAGCCACCCAGTGCGCGGGCGAACAGCGCCAGCAAACCGAAGCTGCCGGCGGCCATGCCGGCTTGGCCCAAGGTCAGCTTGAAGTGGTCGACGTAGTAGATGGCGGCGATGTTGTGGATGAAGATCTCGATACCGAAGCAGGCGCCGTAGGTGATGAACAGCAGCCATACGCGGTAGTTGGCGGCGGCCAGCTTGAAGCTCTCCCAGCCGCCTTTCTTGCCGCCTTCGATCACGATGCCGGCGGCGCGCAGCTCGCTGAAGTTACCTTGCGGGCAGTCCTGCGTGTAGCGGTAGTAGACGCCTGCCATGATGATCATCAGGATGCCCGGCACGATCAGCGCGGCGCGCCAGCCGAAGGTTTCGCTCACGCCCAGCATCACCATCGCGGTCATCAGCAGCGGCATGACCGCTTGCGCGACACCGCCGCCGGCGTTGCCCCAACCGGCGGCGGCGGCGTTGGCGGTGCCGACCACTTTAGGCGCGAACATCACCGACGTGTGGTACTGCGTGATGACGAAACTGGCACCCGCCGCGCCGATCCCGAGGCGGAAGAACAGGAAGCTCTCGTAGCTTTGTGCGAAGGCGACGCCGATGACCGGGATGGAGCCAAGCAGCAGCAGGCCGGTATAGGCCTTGCGCGGGCCGAAGTGGTCGCACAGCGGGCCGACGATCAGGCGCACCAGGATCGTGATGGCGACGGCGGCGATGTTGATGTTGGCGATCTGCGCGACGCTCAGACCAAATTCGCCTTTAATCACAGGCATCAGCGGCGCGCAGGCAAACCACGCGAAGAAGCAGACGAAGAACGCCATCCAGGTCAGGTGGAACGCGCGCATTTGCGGCGTCGAGATCGAGAAGAGTTTGATGCTGGTAGCTTTGCTGGCCATTTTTTTATCCCGTTCAGAAAACAAAAAGGCGCCCGCACAACGACGGCCTGAAAGACCGGGTTGGGCGGACGCCGTTGTCCTGCCGGCCCGTCATTGGACCAGCGTGTATTTGGGAGGGATCGCCATTGATCCCCTATGCTCTGTAATGCAAGAGGCGTGCCAAAGGCCTCGCGATGCGGCTACAGAGGGGGAATGGGGTTTTGAGGTTTCGGTAGAGAAATTACAAGCTTGATGAATGCGAGCTTGCGGTGCACGGCGCACGCTGACGGTGCGCGCTGAAGGTGCACCGCAGTTAGCCGAATGCTGCGGCTTGCGGTGCTTTGGCCAGTTGCTGCCAGTCGTCGGCGCAGCGCACGACGTCGCCGACGACGATGATGCTGGGGCTTCCCAGGCCGCTGTCTCGCAGCGCTTGCGGCAGCTGGCCCAGTGTCGTCAGCAGCTTGCGCTGGTTCTCGCGCGTGGCCGATTGCACCACCGCCACCGGCGTGTCGGCCGGGGCACCGCCAGCCAGCAGGCCGGCCTGGATGGTGTCGAGCCGCGCCACGCCCATATAAATCACCAGTGTGAGGCCGCTTTGTGCCAACGCTTGCCAGTTCGGTTCCGAGGCGGCGTCCTTGCCGTGGCCCGTGACGAAGGTGGCGCCCTGACTCCAGGCACGGTGCGTCAGCGGCACGCCGATGCTGGTCGGCGCGGCCAGGCCGCTGCTGATGCCGGGGATGACGTCGACCTCGATGCCGTGCTCGCGCAGCGAGGCGCGCTCCTCGCCGCCGCGACCGAACATATAAGGGTCGCCGCCCTTGAGGCGCACCACGCGGTTGCCGGCGCGCGCCTCGGCGATCATCAGGCGCTCGATGAAGGCTTGCGGCGTCGACGCGCAGCCGCCACGCTTGCCGACGTGGATCACGCGCGCCGAAGCCGGCGCATAGTCGAGGATCTCCGGGTTGACCAGGTCATCGATCAGCACCACGTCGGCGCGCTCGATGGCGCGAACGGCTTTTAACGTCAACAGTTCCGGGTCGCCGGGGCCGGCGCCCACCAAAGTCACAGTGCTCATGGATGCTCTCCTTAAAAATGCTTTTCTACGCAGCCTGCTTCGCCGGGTGTGCCTGTTTGCGATACAGGAATTCCAGCACGGCGCTGCGGTACTCGGTGTAGCGCGCGTCCTGCGCCAGCGCCACGCGGTCGCGCGGACGCTCCAGCTGGACGTCGACGATTTCGCCGATGGTCGCCGCCGGGCCGTTGGTCATCATGACGATGCGGTCCGACAGCAGCACCGCCTCGTCGACATCGTGCGTGACCATGACCACGGTGGACCTGGTGGCGGCGACGATCTTGAGCAGTTCGTCCTGCAGGTGCGCGCGGGTCAGCGCGTCGAGGGCGCCGAACGGTTCGTCCATCAGCAATACTTTCGGTTCCATCGCCAGCGCGCGGGCGATGCCGACGCGCTGCTTCATGCCGCCCGAGATTTCATGCGGACGCTTGGTTTCAGCCGCCGTCAGGCCCACCAGCGCCAGCGCTTCCATGGTGCGCTCGCGCAGCTGCGCCTTCGATTCGGTCTTGCCGAACACCCGCTCGACGCCAAGGTGGACGTTTTCGTAGCAGGTCAGCCAAGGCAGCAGCGAGTGGTTCTGGAACACCACCGAGCGCTCCGGCGAAGGCCCGGCGATCTCGCGGTTGGCGCACAGCAGAACGCCGTCGGTTGGCTTGAGCAGGCCGGCGATAAGGTTCAGCAAGGTCGATTTGCCGCAGCCCGAGTGGCCGATCAGGGTGATGAATTCGCCCTTGCGCACCGTCAGATCGATTTCATGCAGCGCGTGGAACACACCTTTTTTGGTGTGGAAGACCATCT
>DASVTJ010000460.1:0-1999 GCA_036387635.1 Duganella sp. | reverse complement strand
ACCGTGCCAAGGGCGGCCTGGGTATCGGGCTGGCGCTGGTGCGCAACCTGGTGCAGATGCACGGCGGCGAGGTCGGCGCCTATAGCGCCGGCGAGGGGCGCGGCAGCACCTTCACCATCACGCTGCCCGATTCGGTGGTGGCCGAGCCCTTGGCGGCGACGCCGGCCGCGCCGGCGCTGGCGGCCGGCGACGGCGTGCGCATCCTGGTGGTCGACGACAACCAGGACGCCGCCGATTCGCTGGCCGACCTGCTCGGCGCGCTCGGCTACAGCGCCAGCGTGGCCTACGATCCCGGCCACGCCATCGCGCTGGCCGCCGCGGCGATGCCGCAGGTGGCGATCCTCGACATCGGCCTGCCGGGCATGGACGGCTTCGAGCTGGCCGGCCATCTGCGCGGCCTGCCGCATGGCGACGGCCTCAAGCTGATCGCGCTGTCCGGCTACGGCCAGGAAAACGACAAGCACCGCAGCCGCCAGGCCGGCTTCGCGGCCCACCTCGTCAAGCCGATCAATATCGCCGACCTGCAGGAGACGCTATCATAGGTTGTTGCTCCGCCACCATCCTAAGGACGCCGTTTTGACCACATCGCTGGAAGTCGCCGCAAACGCCGTCATGGCGGGGTCCATCCTGCTGGCTGGACGCAACAACGTGCATTCGTGGTGGCTGGGCGTGATCGGCTGCTCGCTGTTCGCGGTGTTGTTCTATACGTCCAAGCTGTATGCCGACGTCGCGCTGCAATTGTTCTTCATCGTCACCTGCCTGATCGGCTGGCGCCGCTGGGTGGGCGGTGGTGGCGACGGCGGGGGTGGCGCACTGCCCATTTCCAACGCGCGGCCGAAGCTGGTCGGCTTGATGAGCGTGGCCGGCGTGACCGCCACCGCCGCCTACGGCTTGATGCTGCAACTGTATACCGACGCCTACGCGCCCTTCATCGATTCGGCGGTACTGATGTTCAGCATCGTCGCGCAATTGCTGCTGATGGGACGGCGGCTGCAAACCTGGCCGTTCTGGCTGCTGGTCAACACGGTGTCGGTGCCGTTGTACGCCAGTCGCGGCCTGTACCTGACGGCCGTGCTGTACGCGGCCTATTGGCTCAACGCGCTGGCGTCGTGGTTTTTCTGGCGCCGCCAAATGCGCACCGCGCAGACAAAGCTACAACTAACCCCATAGAAAGTGTCGACATTGTAAGATTTGCGCTCTATCATTGATTTCCTGATGGAAAAAAATGGAGGCGTGACTATGCAATGGTTCTATGACCTTAAAATAGGCAAAAAGCTCATTTTGGCCTTTGCCATCGTGATCGCGCTGACGTGCTTCCTCGGCCTGTTCTCGATCAGCCAGTTGGTCAAGGTCAACCAGGCGTCGACCGACATCGCCTCCAACTGGATGCCGGCGGTGCGCTACCTGGGACAGGTGCAGACCTCGATGTCGCGCTACCGCATCTCCGAATCGACCCACATCCTGCTGGGCGAAGACGCCGACATGGCGGCCACCGAGAAATCGATGGCGACCCGGCTCGAGACGCTGGGCAAACAACAGGCGTCGTACGCGCAGCTGGTGTCGGAACCCGAGGAAAAACGCTTGTACGCCGAATTCCAGAAATCGATCGAAGCCTATCTGGTCGAGAGCAAAAAGTTGACGGCGCTGTCGCGCGCGGGCAAGAAGGACGAGGCGCGCGTGTTGTTCCGTGGCGCCTCCAACAAGGTGTTCCGCCAAGTCAACGAGCAGCTCGATGGGCTGGCCAAGATCAACGACGAGGGTAGCCAGGCGTCGGAGACCTCGGCGGCCGAGACGTTCGCGCTGGCACGCAAGCTGATCATCGGCACACTGGTGGCGCTGATCGTCATCAGCCTGGTGCTGGCGACGTCGGTCTCGCGCGCGGTCGCCACGCCGCTGCAGCAGGCGGTCGAGATCGCCCGGCGCGTGGCCGAGGGCGACCTGACCGCCAACATCGTCAGCCACGGCAAGGACGAGACCGGCCAACTGATGCTCTCGCTCA
>DASVTJ010000459.1:0-7583 GCA_036387635.1 Duganella sp. | reverse complement strand
CACGCCGTGGTTGTTGACGGTGCGCCCGGCGGCCAGCCGCGCCAGTTCGCCGGCGATGTCGGCGGCGCCGACCACGCCCACCACGTAAGGCGCGCCGGGGTCCAGCGGGCCGCCGGGAAAGTCGACATAACCGAGGAATTTGTACAGCATCGCGGCCTTGATGGCGCGTGCGGCCATCGGCGACGATGATGGCGCCGCTTCGTCGCGCGCGCCGGCGTCGACCTGCGCGGCGGCCGCGTCGAACAGTGGCGCCAACGCCAACGCCAACGCCAACGCCAATGCCGACGCCAGCCCGATCGGGACGGCATGCGCGCATTGGAACGGCCGTGCCGCTGCCCGCCGCAGTATCAGCATTGTGTTTCCTTATAAATCACATCGTCAAATTATACGGTCGCTAGGTAACATAATGCATGTCTGTGCAGAATAACAACGTTTAGCGTATGGCCGGGGCCTATAAGGTGTATGGTGGTTTGTCCAGGACGGACGATTGAATGCGGCTGAGGCAACATTTTCGGCGCGCTCCATTAAAATCCCGGGTCAGATGACACGACTGTTTTGTGTCAAAAGGGAGCGTCATGCAAGAAAATCCGTCTGTCATCCAGGCCATCGAAGCCGAGCGGTTTCGGCATTTTATCGTCAGCGTCACCGATTACGCGATTTACACGCTGTCGCCCGAGGGCGTGGTGATCACCTGGAACGCCGGCGCCCACCGCTTCAAGGGCTATCGCGAGGAAGAAATCGTCGGCACCCATTTTTCGGTGTTTTATACCGCCGAGGAACAGGCGCGCGGGCGGCCCGCGCAGGCGCTGGCGTCGGCCGTCAACACCGGCCGCTTCGAGGACGAGGGCTGGCGCGTGCGCAAGGACGGCACGCGCTTCTGGGCCAGCGTGGTGCTCGATCCGATCCGCGACGAAGCCGGCGAACTGCTCGGGTTCACCAAGATCACGCGCGACATTACCGAGCGCCGGCTGGCGGCCGAGCAGCTCGAACGCACGCGCGAATCGCTGTTCCAATCGCAGAAACTCGAGGCCATCGGCAAGCTCACCGGCGGCATCGCGCACGACTTCAACAACCTGCTTAACGTGGTCATGAACGGCCTCGATATCTTGCGAACGGTTGGCGACCGGGCCGTCCAGGGCCGGGCCATGGACGCCATGGAGCGCGCCGCGCAGCGCGGCGCCTCGCTGACGCAGCAGTTGCTGGCGTTCGCGCGCCAGCAGCCGCTGCGCCGCGACGCGCACGACCTGGGCCGCGTGATCCGCTCTTTCGAGGCGGTGTTGCACCGCGCCGTGCCAAGCCGCATGCGGCTGCTGTTGCGCATCGCGCCGGAACTGCCGAGCGTGCTGATCGACCCGACCCAGTTCGAGGCGGCGCTGCTCAACCTGGTCGTCAACGCGCGCGACGCCATGCTGGAGCACGGCGACGTGACGATCGAGGTCGGGCGTGTCGCGCTGGCCGAGGGGGAGGTCGGGCAACTGCCAGCCGGCAGCTACGTCAGCGTGGCCGTCACCGACGCTGGCACCGGCATGGCGCCGGAGACGCTGGCGCGCGCCATCGAGCCGTTCTTCACGACCAAGCAGGTCGGCAAGGGCACCGGGCTGGGACTGAGCCAGGCGTACGGCCTGGCGCAGCAGTGCGAGGGCGACATGGCGATCCGTTCGGTGGTGGGCGAGGGCACCACCGTGGCGATGTACTTCCCGGCCATCGATACCGACGGCGGCCAGGCCGGCGAGCGCGACCGCCATACGAAATCGGAGAAGGTGCTGCTGGTCGACGACCAGCCCGATGTGCTGGAAACGGCGGTGGCGCTGTTCGGCCACCTCGGCTATGAGGTGCTGTCGGCCAACAATGGCATCCAGGCGCTGGAGGCCTTGCGCAGCAACCTCGACATCGCGATCCTGTTCAGCGATGTCGTCATGCCCGGCCTCGGCGGCATCGAACTGGGGAAAATCGCGCGCCGCGAGTTTCCCTCGCTGAAAGTGATCCTGGCGTCCGGCTACACCCGGTCGAGCCTGCAGAGCCAGAGTGCCGAGCTAGACACATTCGAACTGATTCCCAAGCCCTACCGGCTGAGCGACCTGATCAAGACTTTGGGCGCGGTCCACGACAGGTGAATCCACCGCCGCGGCCGCGCCGGCCATCATGAACGAGCGCAGGCCGTCGGCGATCGCGCTGGCGTTCAGTTCGCTCGCCATCAGCGCGGCGGCGGCGGCCAGCGCGTTGACAGTGTTGTCGCGCCCGCCGCTATCGAGCCGGGCCGGCAGGTCTTCCAGCCCCGCCAGGCGCTGCGGCGATTTTCCGTCGGCCAGCATGATCGCGCCGTCTTCGAGCCAGGCCGCGCGGCCGCCGCGCGCCAAGTGCCGCACCAGCGCCGGGTGGCCGGCGTCGGCGCCGAAATAAATCACCTCCACCTGGGGGGCGGCGTTGGCGCCGATGGCCACGCAACGCGGGTCGCCGGCGTTGAGCACCAGCGCGTCGGCGGCCGCCTGCGCGGTGACCGCGTGCACGCGGGCCAGCGCGTCGAGCGTCTCGGCGCTATCCATGCCGAGGCTCTCGTTGCCGACGTCGAGCACCACCGCGACGTCGCAGCGGTCGAACGCCAGGCCTTGCTGGAGGATGCCGTCGCGCGCCGTTTCCAGCACCGCGAACTCGACATCAGGCGAGCCCAGCACCGTGCGCGCGGCGCGGTAGCTGTCGCAATCGGACTGGATCACGCTGTGACCGTTGATGAACACGCCGTCGCCGTTGGCGCAGCCGGTACCGATGCCGGCCTGGCGCAACGTGTGCTCGATGATCCGGGTGGCGGTGGTGCTGTTGTGGCCGTTGGTGCCGGTGACGGCGATCAGCGGGACGCGGCCGTTGCCGTCGCCGAACATCGACGCCACGATGGCGGCGCCGGCGTCACGCGGCGTGCCGGCGCTGGGATAGACGTGCATGCGGATGCCGGGCGCGGCGTTGATCTCGATCACCGCGCCGTTCTTGCCGTCCAGCGGCACGCCGATGTCTTCGCACACCAAATCGATGCCGGCGACGTCGAGGCCGATCTTGCGCACCGCCCGCACGCACATGGCGCGCGTGTGCGGCGGCAGCCGGTCCGTAACGTCCTCGGCCGTGCCGCCGCTCGACAGATTGGCGTTGCCGCGCAATAGCACGCGCTGTCCGTTGGCCGGCACGCTGTCGAGCTGCAATCCTTGCTTCGCCAGCGTGGTCTCGGCTTGGCCGTCGAGCGGGATGCGCGTCAGGATGTTGCTGTGTCCCTCGCCGCGCGCCGGGTTCTGGTTTTCCAGGCCGACCAGCTCGCGCACGCTCGCGACACCGTCGCCGGTCACGCTGGCCGGGCGGCGCAGCGCGGCGGCCACGACCTGGTTGCCGGCCACCAGCACGCGATAATCGTCGCCCTGGATGTAGCGTTCGATGATGATGGTGCGGCCATGCTCGCGCGCGCGCTCGAACGCCAGCGCCACTTCGTCGTCGGTGCCGCAGCGGGTGGTGACGCCGCGCCCGTGGTTGCCGTCCAGCGGTTTGACGGTGACCAGGCCGCCCAGCTGGCGCGCGGCGCGCTGCGCCTGCTCCAGCGAGCGCGCGGTCATCCCTTCGGGCACCGGCACGCCGGCTTCCTGCAACAGCGTTTTGGTCAGCGCCTTGTCGGAGGCGATACCGACGGCGATATGGCCGGTGTCGCCGGTGATGCTCGCTTGCAGGCGCTTTTGCCGCGCGCCCCAGCCCAGCACGAACAGGTTGGCCTCCGGCGTCAGCCGGCTCGACGGGATGCCCTGTTGCGTGGCCGCGTCGATGATGGCACCGGTGCTGGTGCCGATCGCCCGTCGTTGCGCCGTCTCGCGCAGCGCCGCCAGGCCCTCGGCCAGTCGCGCGCGAACGCTTTCCGCGTCCGCGTTCGCATCTGCGTCCGCGTTCCCCTCCGCGCTCGCGTTGACATCGGCGTCCGGGCCGGGCTGCGCCAGCAATCCGCGCACCAGTACCAGCGCCAGGTCGACCGCGTCCACGGCCACCTGTTCGATCTGGTAGGCGCAGACCATGCCGTACTGGCCGCCGCCGGCCATCGCTTGCGTGCGGCTCACGCTGACCGGCGTGCCGGCCAGGCATTGCAGTGCGACGGTGATGTGCTCGACCACGTGCGCCAGATTGGCGCCGTCGTCGAGCGCCTTGACAAAGCCGCCGTCCTGGCCGGCCTGGCCGCGCAGCGACGGCAGCAACGCCAGCAGGCGCTGGTTGAAGCCATCGAGCTTGCTGGTGACGGCGCCGCGCAGGTCTTGCAGATCGATCACCGTGAGCACGCAGGGATGCGACGAATACAAGTTTGCGCCGCGCAGCACGTGTTGTTCGACGATCTTCATGATTCGTTGTCCCGGTCGGTGAGGAAGTTAAGGAAGTCGGCCAGTTCGCGCGGTGCCGGCTGGGCGTCGGCCGGCAGCTGGCTGTGCGGCTGAGCCGCCGGCGCCGGATGGGTGGTGCCCGGCCGCACGGCGAAGGCGGCGCCTGACGGCAACAGGTGCAGGCCGACGCCGACCAAGGTCGGCACGGCGCCGGCGCGCAGCTCGCTGAGGTTGGAGCGGGCGCTGCGGCAGTCCAGTACGGTGACCATGCCTTCACCGATGACTTCGATGCCGGAGCGGCCGTGGACGATCAGCGCGGTGTCCTCGTCGATGCCGGCGCCAATCAGGAACGGCGTTTGGGCGACCACGCTGAGCAGCCGGTGGATGCGGTGCCGCTGCGAGAAATGCTGGTCGATGACGACCCGGTGCACCAGGCCGAGGCCGGCGCCGAGGCGCACCGCGTTTTTTTCCGGCGCCAGCTCGGCCTTGCCTTCGGCCAGCATGTGCGTGCACATCGCCGAAGCACCGGCGCTGGTGCCGGCGATGCAGGCGCCGCGCTGGCTGTAGGCGTCGCGCATGGCCTGCTCGATGCGCGTGCCGCCGATCGACGCCACCAGGCGCTTTTGGTCGCCGCCGGACATGAAGATGCCGCTGGCGCCGGCAACGATGTCGGCCAGCGCCGGGTCGTCGGCGTCGGCGCGTTCGTCGACGCGCACGTGGCGCAGGTTGGTCGCGCCCAGCGCGTGCAGCGCCTGGACGTACATGTCCCAAATCTTTTCGGGCACCGTGCTGGCGGCCGTCAGCACCACCAGCGGGCGCTCGACGCCGCCCGACAGCGCGACGAATTTGGTTAGCACCTCCTTGTTGTCGGTGCGGTCTTCGCCGCCGCCGATGATCATCAAGGTTCCCAAGGAATTAACTGATGCGCCCGCTTGAGGTGCGGTCGTTTTGCTCGATGTATGTTGCATGTCTGTCGCTCTCTACCGTTGTTATATATGGGTAAAGTGTCGCAGGGAGCCCGGAGATTTGGTAGGGACGTTTGACCTGTGCGTGTGTAAGCCCACGCTTACTACGGCTTGCTTAGGCAAACCGGAGCTGGCCGAAGCCGGCCGCAGCCGGCTTTGGCCTGAAGCGGCCTTACTGGTTCATCAGCTGGCCGAACAAGCGGGTCGCCATCAGCCCGCTGGCGGTGTGGTGGTTGGCCGGCGTCATCAGCGAATGGAGCAGCCGCATGGCGGCCTGCTTGTTGCCCATCGATGCCACCTGCAATTCCAGTTGGCGCAGCTGGTCGACGCCGCCGCTATCGTTGGCGCTGACGGCGTTGTTGTCCGCATGGTGGCGGATGATGCCGCGCGCGGCGCCGCTGCGGGGGCTGTGGTGCAGGCCCAAAGTGTCGAGCGCGCGCTGGCGGGCGCGGAAGCTCGGCGTGCGGGCCGCCGGCGCGACCGGCTCGCCCGGCTTGGTGGCGATCCAGTCGCTCAGGATCTGCTGCTCATAGGCGCTGAAGACGCCGAACATCTCGGCGCGTTCGCTCTGGATCAGGCGCCAGAAGCGGCTGTTGTCAGCCGGTTGGCCGCGCTGTATCCAGCCGGCTGTTTCCAGTGCCGCCAGCATCGCCGGGATCTGCCGGGCATCGGCGAGCCAATCGTTGATGCTGCGCCCGCCGACGCGGCAATAGTCCGAGTGCATGTTCTTGCCCACCACGCTCTTGGCGGCCATGATGCGCATCAATTCGGTCTCGAGATCGAATTCGGCGATGACCGACGTGGTGCCGGCGCCGAGGTCGTTGAGGCGGTAGCCGTCGTTGACCCGGCGCAGGAAGGCCGAGGCGTCGCCGCAGCGCGGCAGCAGTTGCTGCAGCGCTTGCACCGCCTTGAACGCGTGTCCGGTGCCGCCGTTGTCGACGGTGATGTGCAAGGTGAAGTAATACGGATCGATGCCCAGCTCGTTGAGCTCGTAGGCGGTGATCAGCAAATGCAGCGGCAATTGCTCGTAGCCGAGGTTGAAGCCGATGATTTCCGGCAAAAAGTGTTCGGCGTCGTAGCCCAGCGCGAGCTGGATCGCGCCCTGCACCAGATGGGTTTCGCCGACATCGTGCCACTGGTCGCAGCCATTGCTGGCGAGCAGTTTCTTGTACAGCACCACGTGGTTTTTGTCCGGCACGCCGTCGCCCAGTTCCTCCAGATAAGTCTGGATCAGCGGCCGGAAGTCGGGATCGTCCCACCGCTCCAGCACGCCGTACAGCCAGGCGCCGTCTACCAGCTTGGTCGGGGCCACATGCTTGAGGAAAAACAGCGCGTGCGCCTTGGTGGTGAAATAGCGGCGCGGGGCGCCGTCGCGGCGCTGTTGCAGGTAGGCGTTGTACTCGGCGCCGATGGCCTCGCCGCGCTCGTTGATCCAGTCTTCCATCGCGGCCGTGTCTTCCGGCAGGTCGGAATCGAGCAGGCGCGCCTGCTTGAGCTGCTGTTCCAGGAACGCGCGCGCCATCGCGCGGTCGGCGCCGGCCGGCGCGCCATGGGACAAGGCGCGGTAGACCTCGCCCGCCGATGGCGGCGTGTTGTCTTTGGTGATACTGGCGATGCTCGCTGGCAGCGCTTGGGCGACTGTGGACATGGTAATCTTCCGAAAAAAGGTGAGACGAGTTCGAGCTCGTCTATATTGTCGGTAGATTATCCCTGCGATAAGGCCGGTTCCCTAGAGGCATCGCCTTGTGTTTTTGTAAGACAGCACTTACACCAAGCGGGTCAATTTTCGTCGGGAACAAAAAAGGCGGATCGGCAAAGCAAGCTTTGCGCGATCCGCCCCTGTCTTTTTAGCGTGTCGGCTTAGGATTCGGCGGTTTTGGCGCTCGCACCCCGGTTCGCTTCAACACGTTCCGCCGCCTTTTTGCCGGCCAGGAACGCGTGGTCCGAATTGTAGTACTCCCACTCGCTGTAGCGGCCGGCCAGCACGATGTCGTGCTGTTCCATCCACGAGCGCACGGTCGCCACGTTGGCCGCGCGGGCATGGTCGTACACCACGTACGCATACGGCATGTCGACCAGATTGGCCGTCAACACGCGGTCGTCCTCGCGCATCATGCCGACCTTGATGCAATCGGCGATGCAGCGCTCGATCAGGGCCTGGCCGTCGACCGGCAGCGGCTTGTGCGGCGAGTACGAAATCTCGCAGGTGAAGCCGAAGCCGCCGGGGGCGTTGCATTCCGGGCTGGCGTTGCCTTGCACGAAGATGCGGTGGAAGATGCTGTCC
>DASVTJ010000458.1:0-1546 GCA_036387635.1 Duganella sp. | reverse complement strand
TCTCCTGTTACAACGTTTTTATAGTAGTCGTACGCTGGAAAACGGGCTGGAAAGTTGCCCCCATCGATAATGTATTGTAGGGGAGACAATGGGGGCCAGCAACAGATAGCTGTGCGGCGGCGCAGCAAGCGCGCACTGCGGCCAAAGACGCTCGGGTGTAAGCAAGCAGTAAGGATAAAGGAGGAAAAGCGGCGTGTTTATTACGCGGCCACGCGCTACATGTCTACATGCCGCCGGTGGCGCGCTGCTTCAACGCGCGGTGGGCGAAGCGCATCTGGGTTTCGGCCAGCGCCTCGTTGCGCTCGAAGCCCATTGAACCGTCGCGTAGGCCGATGGCCATCGCCATCACCGCGTCCGGATATTCCAGGTCGGCGGCCTTCTCGATCAGGCGCCGGGCTGCCTGCTCGTCGCGTTTGACGCCGTCGCCGCTCAAATGCAGGTTCGCCAGCGCGAACATCGCCGCCGGCATCTGACGGCTGGCGGCGAAGTGCAGCCAGCGCGCCGCGGCTTTGCTGTCGCGCGCGACCGCCATGCCGTTCTGGTACATCATGCCGAGGTGGTAGGCCGCATGCGCGTCGCCGCCCTTGGCGGCGCTGGCGAACAGCGAGAACGCTTTCGGCAGGTCGGCACTGACGCCCGGGCCGCCGCGCAAACACAAGAACGCCTCGTCCAGCGGCGCCGCCAGGGCCGGGCCGCCACAGGCAGCCAGCAACGCCAGCGCCGCCGCTATCTTTCGCACCACCGGAATCACGGGCTCTCCACTGATTTCGACAAATCGATGGCGTACAGGGCAAAGCCCTTGCCACCGCCATCGTCCGTTTTGATCTGCGAGACCGACGTCAAACCAGCTTCCTTCGCCAGCGCGATCATATTGGGCGCGGCGTGGAACACCACCGGCCCCTTGGTCGCCACCGGCGCGAAACGCCAGCTGCGCGTCGACCCATTGCCCGCGCGCGTCAGCGTCTTGGCCCGCTTGATGTAGGCGATCAGTACATCGCGGCTGCTGTCCGGCGCGGCCAGCACGATATTGCCGCCGTCAAGGCCGGGGAAATTGCCGCCGCCGCTGGCGCGGTAGTTATTGGTCGCGACCAGGAATTGCTGCGACGGTGCGAACGGCGCACCTTTGTAGTGCAGCGCCAAGATGCGCTGGCCGACCGGCTTGGTCACGTCGATCTGGTAACGCACGTCGGCGCTGGTTGGCATGTCGAAGTTATAACTGGCGACGGCGGGGTTGATCAATTCCTGCTGCGCGCCGCTGTCCGGATCGATGCGATTGAAGCGCTCGGCCGACTTTTCCAGCCACGCTTTGAGCCCGGCGCCGTCCACCTTCACCGCGTGCAGCGCGTTCGGGTACAGATACAGGTCGGCCGCGTTGTTCAGCGCCACCGGGCCGGCCTTAACATCCGTGTAGTCGCCCACGCCGGCGGCGCCGGCCTTGAACGGCGACGCCATCGACAGCACCGGCAAGCCGGCGTATTGCGGCAGGTTGGCCTTGACGTAGTTCTGTACATACTCGGTCTGCGCCTGGTTCACCAGCTGGATGGCG
>DASVTJ010000457.1:0-5248 GCA_036387635.1 Duganella sp. | reverse complement strand
GAGCTGGGCCCGATTCCGCTCGATATCACCTTGCGCCACCACGAGCGGCGCGACGGCAGCGGCTATCCCGGCCAGCAGGCCAGCGAACAGATCAGCGAACTGGCGCAAATGGCCGCCATCGTCGACGTCTACGACGCCATCACGTCCGACCGTTGTTACCACAAGGGCATGCCGGCTGCGGCCGCGCTGCGCAAGATTTATGAGTGGAGCAAATTCCACTTCAACCCGCAATACGCGCAGGAATTCATGCGCTGCGTCGGCATCTATCCGGTCGGAACGATGGTGTTGCTAGAGTCGGGGCGCTTGGCTGTGGTGATCGAGCCACACGAAACCAATCTGCTGGCGCCCAAGGTCAACGTGTTCTTCAATACCAAACAAAACGTGTACATCAAGCCGGAAACCGTCGATCTGTCGCGCGGCCTGGGCTTTGGCGGCGGTGACAAGATCGTCGGCCACGAATCGCCCGCCAAGTGGAATGTCGACCCGATGCGGTTTTTGTCGCTGGCCTAGAAGAACTCGGCGGTGTCGTTCGACGCGGTGGTCTGCAACAGCCCGCCGCTGAGCAGCTCGTCGTAATGGCAGACCAGGTTGCGGCCGTGGCTTTTGGCGTAGTACAGCGCCTGGTCGGCGTGGCCGAGGATGATCACCGGAGCCTCCAGCGCGCTGATGCTGACAAAGCCCACGCTCACCGTCACCTTGCCCACTTGCGGGAAATCATGCGAGGCCACGTTCTGGCGGAAGCGCTCGATGATTTTCTTGGCGTTGTCGAGCGTGGTCGAGCGCAGCAGCACGACGAATTCCTCGCCGCCGAAACGGAACACGCGGTCCTGCGCGCGGAACGACGACGTCAGCAGGTTGGCGATCAGGATCAGTACTTCGTCGCCATACAAGTGGCCGAAGCGGTCGTTGACGTGCTTGAAATGGTCGACATCGACCACCGCCAGCCATTGCTTTTCCTCGTCGCCCTGCTGGCGCCGCTCCTGCTCGCCCGGCAACGTCACCGAATCGTGCTCGATGCTGGCGGCCAGCATTTTCGACAGTTGGTCGTCGAAGGTCTTGCGGTTGAGCAGGCCGGTGAGCGAATCGCGTTCGCTGTAGTCGAGCAAATTCTGGAAGTTGCGGTAGACGCTGACGATGCCGCCGATGACATGGATGGTGTCGCTGGTGTAGGGCGTCGGGTGGACGATCTCGAGGCAGGTGTCGGCCTTGTCGCCCAGCCAGATCGGCAGCCACAGCGTGTGCTCGCCGGCCTCGTTGGCGATGTCGGCGCCGGCCTCGTGGTGGGCGATGCAATGCGCCAGCGCCGGGAAGTTCTCGATCGGCTCGCCCGGATTGTGCAAGTCCGTGTTGTCGACCATGCGGGCCGGCTCGCCGGCGGCGATGATGGCGCGCGCCCGCACGAACACCTTGCCTCGCACGGTGGCCAGGGTCAGCACCCGGGTCTGGCGGGCGCGGGCGAGCTCCTGCACCGCCGAAATCACGGAGATATCGAGCATCGTGTGATCGCGGTGGCCGGTCATGTCCACCATGTGTTTCAGTAGGGAATCCATTTTCTTCTCTGGAAAATTATCACACAACCTCGCGGTCAGCCACGTTTGTTCACGCCTGTCTAGCCCGATTTTTGATAGTCAGGCGCACGGTAAGAAGCACTACGGGGCCTTTCCAAAGAGCAGCTCAGCAGGATAATAGCTTTTTACAATCAAGGCAATTCTTGTGTGCGAAAAAAAATGTCCTTGAGAATTATTGCAACGTCTGCCGCGTTCTGTTTCCTGTCGCAACGTCCGGCGCCCGGTGGCTTTCAGCGTACTAGCGGGCAACATCTCCGGTTTGACTTGCGGCAGTGATTGCGTGCTTGAAGCATAAATTGTTTGGTCAAAATGATCAAATTAATTCCATGTGGAAAGTTTGCGTCACGTCAACTCGCCCGATTCTCCGCCCATTATAGTGATCCCAATGGCGCGGGAAAGGTGGTCTGCAGGCTGGCTGGCCGCATCAGAGGTTTCCTCAATCGACTCAATTATGGAGTACAACATGAGCTCACTTATCGCAGCAGCAAAGGCGTTTGTGTCGGACGAAGACGGCATCACGGCCATCGAATACGGCCTGATCGCGGCCACCATGGTCGCCGCCGTCGTCGCCGCCTTCACCCTCCTGGGCCCGGCCCTGGAGGCCGCTTTCAAGCAAATCACCGACGACATCACGGCGGCCACCTAAATGGCCAGGCTTTCCAGCCCGCGGCTGGAAAGCTTTTTTACGTCCGAAAGGCCCCCATGTTGAACGCCATCGAAGTCATCCTGATCTGTCTGGTCGCGCAGGCGGCCGTGACCGACCTGGCCGTGCGCAAGATCCCCAACGTGCTTATCTTGAGTGGCTTGCTGTTGGCGATGATACTGCATCTGCTCGGTGGCCAGGACTGGGCGCCGCTGTCGCACTGGCTGGCCGGCATCCTGGCCGGCTTCTTTTTATTTCTTCCCCTCTATTTGTTGCGCGGTATGGCCGCCGGCGACGTCAAGCTCATGGCCATGGTCGGCGCCTTCCTCGGCCCGCTGGCGGCGCTGCGCATCGGCGTGCTGGCCTACCTGATCGGCGGCGTGATGGGCCTGCTGATGCTGTTGTTGAGCGGCCACTGGCGCGAGAGCTGGCGCAATATCCGCTCGCTGTGCAAGCCGTTGCTGTGGCGCTTGCTCGGCATGCCGCTGGCGCCGCTGCCGCGCCAAGCCATCACCAGCGTCGGCGGTATCCCCTACGGCGTGGCGATCGCACTGGGCACGGCGGGGTTTGTGGCGTGGGCGCATCGCTGATCGCGTGCTTATCGCCACCTTGTTGCCAGCTTGTTGCGCGTCAATGTCGGCCGGGCACCGACCGCTAGACTTGATTCCTGAACGAAACAATTTGTCCCGCGGAGACCGCCATGCCTAGCCTCGATGCCTCACCCTACGCCGCCATCGCGGAGACCGAGCCTGGCGCAGCGCTGCCGCCGCAGCCCAAAACCCTGCGCGACACCGGCCTGCCGCAGCAGCTCATCGTCGAGCTGATCGCCAAGGCCATCTATGTCGGCGGCCGCACCCATTTGCCGGTGCTCACCACCAAGCTGCACCTGTCGATCAACGTGCTGCGCGAGGCGCTCGACTTCCTGGTGGCCGAACACGTGGCCGAGGTGGCGTGGCGCGGCGAGTCCGACATCGACGTCCAGTACCAGTTGACGGCGGCCGGCAAACAGCGCGCCAGCGGCTGGATGGAGCGCTGCCGCTACGTCGGGCCGGCGCCGGTCACCCTGGAGGCCTACCGGGCGATGGTGGAACGCCAGGCGGTCCAGGCGCCGCAGCTGTGCGCCGACGACCTGGCGGCCGAATTCGCCGACGATTTCCTGGCGCAGCCGGTGCAGCAGATGCTCGGCGCGGCCATGTACTCGGGCCGCACCATGCTGTTATACGGGCCGTCCGGCAGCGGCAAGTCGGTGCTGGCGCGGCGCCTGGGCGCCATGCAGCAAGGCTTGATCGCGGTGCCGCACGCGCTGATGGTGGGCCAGGACATCATCCAGGTCTACGATCCGGCGCTGCACCGGGCGCCGCTGCCGCGCCAGGTGCGCCAGGCGCCCGAGCGGCGCAGCACCGATCCGCGCTGGGTGCTGTGCCAGCGGCCGGTGGTGGCGCTCGACGGCGATTTGAGCGAGGACATGCTCGATCCGCAGCCGGACACGCCCAACGGCTGCTACCGCGCGCCAGCGCAGCTGATGGCCAACAACGGCCTGCTGATCGTCGACGACCTGGGTCGCCAGCGCATGGCGGCCAACGATTTGCTCAACCGCTTCTCGCAGGCGCAGGAACTGCAGCGCAGCCAGTTGTCGCTGGCGGGCGGCTACCATTTCAGCGCGCCATGCCGCATGCGTTTGCTGTTTGCCACCAGCCAGACGCCGGAGACGCTGCTCGACGCCTCGGCGCTGCGCCGGGTCGGCTACAAGATCGCCGTGGGCGCGCTGAGCGCGGCCAATTACCGCGCGCTGTTCCGCCAGCAGTGCCTGAGCGCGGGCGTCATGTATGACGAGCCGTCGCTGCGCTATCTGATCGACGAGCTGCACGCGGGGGGCGGCCTGCCGCTGCTGGCGAGCAGCCCGCACGAGATCATCGGCCGCATCGCCGATTTCGCCGGCTTCAATGGCCAGCCGCCGCGCCTGACCATCGCCACGCTGGACCAGGCCTGGAGCAGCATGTTCGCCGGCTGCGACCCGGCCGCCGCCGGCGCCATCGCGGACACCGCCCCCGGCGCCGGCGACACACTCGACCAACTGGCCCAGCGCATCGTATGAAGAACCGACGCGCACTGTGGATGATGGCGTTGGCCGTCATATTCGGGCTGGGGGCGGTGCTGATGGCGTCGCGCTGGCTGCTGCGGCAGACGCCGACGAACGCCAACCGCATCGTGGTGGCGGCGGCCGACGTCAGCCTCGGGCAGCGCTTGACGCCCGAGATGATGAAATCGCTCGACTGGCCGGCCGACAACCTGCCGCGCGGCGCGCTGTTCGACCCGGCCAAGCTGGTGGGCCGCGTGCTCAAAACCAGCGTGCTGCGCGACGAGCCGCTGAGCGAGGCGAAGCTGGCGCCGGCCGGCACCGTGGGCGGCCTGTCGGCGCTGATCACCGAGGGCAAGCGCGCCATCACGGTGCGCGTGAACGACGTGGTGGGCGTGGCCGGCTTCGCGTTGCCTGGCAATTTCGTCGACATCATCGTCAACACGCAGTCCGCCAGCACCGGCCAGGAAAGCGCGATCTCGAAGATCGTGCTGGAGCGGATACTGGTGCTGGCCGTGGCGCAGGAGGTGGGGCGCGACGAGACCAAGCCGCGCGTGGTCAACGCCGTCACGCTGGAGGTGACGCCGACGCAGGCCGAGAACCTCGATCTGGCGCGCAGCGTCGGCACGCTCTCGCTGGTGCTGCGCAACCAGATCGATCCACGTCCCGGCGTGACGGACGGCGCCACCAAGTCCTCGCTGCTCGGCCAAGTTGTCAAGCCCGTCGCAACGGCGCCCGAACCCGCGCCCGAACCCGCCCCGGTGGCCAAGCCGCGTGCGCAGGTGGCGGCGGCGCCGCGCGCGCGCGCCTGCGTCGGCGTCATCGTCGGCTTGCAGCGCACGCAGGAATGTCTGTGAGATCGCCATGAAAAACCCAACCCGCGTTTCGACGCTGATGATACTGGCGGTGGCCGCGCTGCCGCTGCACGCGGCCATGCCGGCCGCCATCGTGGCGCCGGCG
>DASVTJ010000456.1:0-5955 GCA_036387635.1 Duganella sp. | reverse complement strand
CCCCTTCCCATCCCGAACAGGACCGTGAAACAACTCTGCGCCGATGATAGTGCTGCAACCAGTGTGAAAGTAGGTTATCGTCAGGCTAGTTATAAGAAGAAGCCCACCAGGTGATCCTGGTGGGCTTTTTTGCGTTCGCGCCCTTTCGTTCGACACGACGTATTGCCCCTCTAACTGCCTAAAGAATAGTAGAGAAGATGGATAAACTGAACTACGATGTCATCGCCATCGAAGATGGCAGCCCGATCAAGATGTGGACCCAAGGCGTGCCCGTCGAGGAGTCCGCGAAAAAGCAGTTGAGCAATACCGCGCGCCTGCCGTTCATTTACAAGCACATCGCGGTCATGCCCGACGTCCATCTGGGCAAAGGGTCGACGATCGGTAGCGTCATCCCGACGCTGGGGGCGATCATTCCCGCCGCCGTGGGGGTCGATATCGGCTGCGGCATGATGGCGGCCAAAACCACTCTGACCGCCGCCGACCTGCCGGATAATCTTGGCCCGCTGCGTAGCGCAATCGAAAAGGCCGTACCGCACGGCAGCTCGCCGAAGACGCGCGGTCATCGCGGGCGCGACGAGGGCAGCTGGAATACGCCGCCGGCGCCGGTGGACGCGGCGTGGGCGCAGCTCAAGGACGAGTTCGCCGTGATCTGCCAGAAGACGCCCAAACTCAAAAACACCAACAACCACCGACACTTGGGTACGCTGGGCGGCGGCAACCACTTCATCGAGGTCTGCCTGGACGAATCGAACTGCGTCTGGTTCATGTTGCACTCCGGCTCGCGCGGCGTGGGTAACGCCATCGGTAGCCATTTCATCGAACTGGCGAAGCAGGACATGCGGACGCATTTCATCAATTTGCCCGATCAGGATCTGGCGTATTTAAACGAGGGCACCAGCCACTACGATAATTATGTCGAGGCGGTGAACTGGGCGCAGCGGTTTGCCCGCACCAACCGCGATGTGATGATGCACAATGTGATCGCGGCGGTACGCACAGTCATCACCAAGCCGTTCGAGACTATGTCGAGGCCGTCAACTGCCATCACAATTATGTGCAGCGTGAGCGCCACTTCGGCGAGGATGTTCTGATCACCCGGAAAGGCGCGGTGTCGGCGCGGCCGGGCGAACTGGGGATCATTCCGGGATCGATGGGCGCGAAGAGCTACATCGTGCGCGGCAAGGGAAACGCGGAGAGCTTCCACAGCTGCAGCCACGGCGCCGGCCGGGTGATGAGCCGCACCGAGGCCAAGCGCCGTTACACCGCCGCCGACCAAGCGCTGGCGACGGCGGGAGTCGAGTGCCGCAAGGATGACAATGTGGTCGATGAAATTCCGATGGCCTACAAGGATATCGATGCGGTGATGCATGCCCAGCGCGATCTGGTCGACGTCGTCCATACGCTGAAACAGGTCGTGTGTGTCAAAGGTTGATGAGGTACGAACGATGATCGAATTGGATGGCGCCGCAGGCGAGGGTGGAGGACAGGTTTTGCGCACCGCGCTGACCTTGTCCATGATTACCGGGCAACCATTTCGCATTAAAAATATCCGCGCCGGCCGCGCGCGGCCCGGCCTGCTGCGGCAGCATCTGGTGGCGGTGCAGGCCGCCGGCCTGGTGTGCGGCGCCGATGTCGCCGACGCCGCCGTCGGCGGCCAAACCTTGCTGTTCGAACCGGGGATGATTCGCGCCGGGGACTACGAGTTCGCCATCGGCACCGCCGGCAGTTGCACGCTGGTGCTGCAGACGGTCTTGCCCGCGTTACTGTTCGCCGGGCAGCCATCAAGCGTGAGGGTGAAGGGCGGCACGCACAATTCCATGGCGCCGCCGGTGCATTTTCTGCAGCGCGCATACGGCCGCGTGCTGGCGGCGATGGGCGCCACGATCGATATCCGCTTGAATCGCTTCGGCTTCTATCCGGCCGGCGGCGGCGAGGTGGTGGCCGATATCGCGCCTTGCGGCGCGTTGCGGCCATTGGATCTGTTGCAGCGCGGCGTGCTTCGGCACGGCTACGCGGAGAGTTTCGTCGCCGGCGTGTCCGCCAGCGTGGCCAGGCGGGAGCTCGAATGCATCGGCGAGGGCATGGGTTGGGAGGCGGGGCAATTGCTCGCCTGTGTCCTGCCCGCGGAGCACGGACCTGGCAACGTCTTGCTGGTGACCTTGGAGCACGAGCATGTCACCGAAGTCTTTTCCGGCTTTGGCGAGAAGTCGGTGCGCGCCGACACGGTGGCGAAACAGACGCTGGAGCGGGTACGCGGCTATATCGCCTCGGGCGCGGCCGTCGGCGAGTGGCTGGCCGACCAGATCATGCTGCCGATGGCGCTGGCGGGGGGCGGCGGTTTCACCGTCGACAAGCTGTCGCTGCACGCGATGACCAATGCCGAGGTGATCTCCCGCTTCCTGCCCGTGCGTTTCGATGTTGAATCGACGCAGCACCTGCATACGGTGCGCATCGCGTCGATCAACGGTTGACCGGCCTAGAACTGGAAACGCGCGCCGAACGAAAACAGCGACACTTCCGTTTTGGTCAGATAGGTAGCGTCCGCGTTGATCGACCACTGGCGATTGAGAGCGTAGCTGACGCCGAGGCCGACCATCGGATCGGTCTCGTCACGGTCGGCCAAGTCATTGCGGGTCGCCTGCATCGAGGTGCGGCCGACGCCGGCGCGCCCGAACACGCTGAAGCGCTCGTTGAGCGGCACCGTGCCTTGCACCGCGATGCCGTAGGTGTGCTCGGGATAGTAGCCGGACCCGGCGAACATGCCGCGAAAGGGATCGAAGCTCAGGCTGCGCGTATAGACGTCGAAGCCGAAGTTGGGCGTGTACTGGTAGCCGATCGCGCCGCCGAGCGAGATGTCGCTGCTGTCGTCGGCGTATTGGGACGAGACCGAGGCGCGCCCGGCGCTGACGCCGAGATAGGTGCCCGGCTCGAACGGGGCCGCAGACGACGGGCCGGCAACGGCCAGCGCGGCCGCCGCGATAATCAAGAGTCGCATAATGTTCCTTGGAATTGAGACTAAAAGTGGTAGCGTTGATATATGTGCAATGCCATCCACCCCGCATCCTACCCTCTAATTATCTTTACGGCAACCTTGCCGTTTCCGCCGGCTGGGGCGCCAGCATGCGGCGCACCGCCTCGGCCTCCTCGCCGGGACTGCGGCCGAAGTAGCGCTTGAACTCGCGGCTGAACTGCGACGGGCTTTCGTAGCCGACCTGGGACGACGCCGCCTGCGCCGTCATGTCGTTGCGCGCCATCAGCAGCCGCGCCTGATGCAGCCGTGCCGATTTCAGGTATTGGATCGGCGAGCAGTGCGTCACCGATTTGAAATGCACATGGAAAGCCGGCACGCTCATGCTGGCCTCGGCCGCCAGCATGCCGACATCCATGTCGGCCGCGCAATCGGCGTGGATGCGGCGCAGCGCCTTGGCGATACGGCCGAACTGGCCCTGGCTGGTGAGCGCGGCGCGCATCGCCGCGCCTTGCTCGCCCATCAGCACGCGGAAGCAGATCTCGCGCACGATGGCCGGCCCGAGCACGCGCGCCTCCAGCGGCGAGCTCAGCGCTTCCATCAAGCGCAGCACGGTTTCGCGCAGGCGCTCGTCCATCCGCGTGGTCATCATCCCCTTGGGCATGGCCGGCACCTCGTTGGCGGTCTGGTCGATGGCGAACATCAAATCGGCCAGGGTGGTGCGGTCGACGCGGATGACCAGGCCCATGAACGGTTCTTCGACCGACGCCTCGGTGGTGCTGACGAACGGCGTGGGAATGGCGACCACCAGATAGTGCTCGGCGTCGAACTGCAGAACGTCTTCGCCGAAGTGGGCGCGCTTGCGGCCCTGCAGCACGATGGCGATGCAGGGGTCGGACATGACGGGCGCCTTGGTCACGCTTTGGGTGGCACGGGTCAGGCGCACGTCCTCGAGCGCCGTCTCGGTGTAGCCGTCGTGCTTCGCCAGACTGGTGTGCAGCGCGATCATCCGTTCCATGCAGTTCCCTCAAAAATACGGTGGTGAATAGGAATGATCCATCAAACCACTCGCGCTGGCTACGGGACTCTTGTCGATGCATAGGATTAGGCAAGAAAGACATAGGCATGTGCATTCGCAGCATCGATGGTTGTTCGTATCATGCAAGCTGGTTTTATTACCATTGAAAGGATTGCATCATGACTGCTATTGCACACACCAAGCGAAAGGTGATTCTGATTGCCGGCGCCAGCCGGGGCAGCGGTCCTGCCACCGCGCGTCAGCTGGCCGGCGAGGGCCATCATGTGGTGCTGGGCGCGCGCCGCTCCGCCAAGCTGCACGCGCTGGTGACGGAGATCCGCAGCGCCGGTGGCTCGGCGGAGTGGTTCGCGCTGGACGTCTCGCGGCCCGAGGAAATGCGCGAATTCCTGGCCTTCGCCGAAGACGTGCACAAGCGCATCGACGTCGTCATCAATAATTGCTGAGGGCGGCGCGCCACGAACGCGATATCGTAGACGAAGCTATGCTGTCGGACATGATGAGCTTTAGGGATCGTTGATGAATATCGCAACAGACAAGGGGGCCACGGCGCGCGCCATCTTCGCTGGCCTGTGCGCCAGTCTTGTGGGCATCGGCCTGGCGCGTTTCGGCTACACGCCGCTGATACCGCCATTGATCGAGGCGCACTGGTTCGCCGCGCAGGACGTCGTCTATCTGGGCGCGGCCAATCTGGTCGGTTATTTGGTGGGCGCCCTGGTGGGGCGTCCACTGGCCGCGCGGTTGACCGCGCGCGCCACGCTGCGCCTGATGATGTTGTTGGCCTCGCTTGCCTTCTTCGCCTGCGCATTTCCCTTGTCGGTGAGCTGGTTCTTTGTCTGGCGCCTGCTGTCGGGTGTATCCGGCGGCATCATCATGGTGCTGGTGGCCTCGACGGTATTGCCGCATGTACCTGTCGCGCGAAGAGGCATGGCGAGCGGTGCGATTTTCCTTGGTGTGGGCGTTGGCATCGCCGCCTCGGGCACGGTGGTGCCGATGCTGCTGGGTGTCGGTCTGCGGGAGACATGGCTGGGTCTGGGGGCACTGGCGCTGGCGCTCAGTATTGCCAGCTGGTTCTGTTGGCCGAACGCGTCGCACGGGCAGTCCGCCGCTACCGGCGCCCAGCCTGCCGCGCCGGAAGCCGGCGTGCGTGTCGATCTGAACGTGCTTTATGTGCAGTACGCCTTGATGGCGATCGGCTTGGTGCCGTTGATGGTGTTTCTCGTCGATTACGTCGCGCGCGGCTTGGGGTGGGGAACACATACGGCGGCCTGGTTCTGGATTGCTTACGGCGTTGGCGCGATCGCCGGTCCGATGGTGTATGGCGCGCTGACCGATCGCATCGGTCCCACACGCACAGCCCAGTTGGCATTGACGGTGCAAGCGGTCGTCATCGCGGTGATGATGTTTTCCACTCACCACGTGGTGCTGATTGCCGCCACGGTTGTTGTCGGTTCTTTCCCGCCGGGTATCGTGCCGATCGTCTTGGGCCGCATCCATCAAATCCTGCCCGGCGACGCGCATGCGCAAAGTGCCGTGTGGAGCCGGGCCACAACCGTGTTCGCATTGTTCCAGGCGCTGGCAGGTTACGGCTACTCCTATCTGTTCGCGCGCAGCGGCGGCGACCATCGTTTGCTGATGGGAATAGGGGCGTGCGCGCTGCTGATTGCGGCGCTGGCCGACGGTGTCAAAAAAGTTCTTGCCAAGCCGGGGGGCGCTTTGCTATAGTTCGCCTCCTCGCAAAACGGTGCACACAAAACATAGTGTTGCAGAGTGAAGCGGGAAAAAAAGAAGTTGACGAAAAAAGCGAAATGCTTCATACTCTTCCTTCTCGCTGACAAACAAAACGATTTGTCAAGCGTGCAAGCAGTACCTAACAAAGTTCTTTAAAAATTAACAGTCGATAAGTGTGGACGTTTGATGAAAGTGCACATGCAGCCGGGGTGACCCGGTT
>DASVTJ010000455.1:0-2288 GCA_036387635.1 Duganella sp. | reverse complement strand
TGGAACGTGCCGCTCAGTTAAAATATCCGATCTTTTAACGCCTTACCGTTCACTCCCCGCGCCGACACCCGCGTCAACATGACAGCAGATACCATCGCCATCAATCAATTGATGGATCAGTTCGACGGCCACCACAGCGTTTGGCTGTTCGGCTATGGCTCCCTGATTTATAAAGCCGATTTCCCTTACCTTCAGCGGCGCCCGGCGAGCATCGCCAACTGGGCGCGCCGCTTTTGGCAAGGCTCGCACGACCATCGTGGCACCCCGGAAGCGCCTGGCCGCGTCGTCACCATCATCGAGCAAGCCGGCACCATCTGCCATGGCATGGCATATCTGGTGACGCCCGAAGTGTTCGCCCATCTCGATCACCGTGAAAAGAACGGTTATCTGCGGCTGGCGATATCCATCATGTTTGACGATGACGATGACGATGACGATCGTGCAGGCAAACGCGCCGGCACTGACGGCAACGCAGGCGACAGCAATGGCGGCGAAAACGGTGCCGACAACAACGGCAAAGCCGACGGCAGCCAACACGGCAGCCAACGCGGCAGCAGCGGCGGACACGCCGGGCGAACCGGCAGCGCGCACGTCTGCGCCAAGGCTGGCAATACGCGTGACGCCGACAGCCTAGCCGACCGCAACAGCGTCACCGGCCTGGTCTACATCGCGACGCCGGACAACACGGCCTTCCTCGGCGAGGCGTCCGAGCAGGAGATCGCGCGCCACATCGCCCGCTCCACCGGACCGAGCGGTCCCAACAGCGACTACCTCAACCACCTTGCCGACGCCTTGCGCGAACTGGGCCGCCACGATCAGCACGTATTCGATATCGAACGCCACCTGGCCGCCTTGCGCGCACCTCCGTCAAAATAAATCGAGCTGCCCTTCATCGGCCGGCTTGGCCCGCGCGCCCAGCGGCGGCACCACCAGCGGCCGGGTGAATTGCGACGCATCCATACGGTGGAAGCGGCTGCCCTCGCCCGTCAGCCCCAGCCGCTCGGTGGCGATCTTGAAGCGCTGCCGTATCAGTTCCGCCCACACGCCCTCGCCTTTCATGCGGGCGCCGAACGTGCTGTCGTAGTCTTTGCCGCCGCGCATTTCGCGCACCCGGTTCATCACGCGCTGCGCCCGCTCCGGGAAATGCGCCTGCAACCATTGCTGGAACAACGGCGCCACTTCCCACGGCAGCCGCAGCACCGTGTAATGGGCGGTGACGGCGCCCGCTTCCTTGACCGCCTCCAGCAAGCGCTCGATATCGGGTTCGGTGACGAAAGGGATAATCGGCGCGATGCTGACCGCGACCGGAATGCCAGCGTCGGTGAGCGTGCGGATCGTGCGCAGCCGGCGCGCCGGCGCGGCCGCACGCGGCTCCAGCGTGCGAGAGATGGCCGGGTCGAGCGTCGTCAGCGTGATGGCGACGCCGGCCTGGCGCTTGGCCGCCATCGCCGCCAGGATGTCGATATCGCGCTCGATCAGCGACGACTTGGTGATCAGGCCAACCGGATGCTGGCACTCCTGCAACACCTCCAGCACGCGCCGCGTCAGTTTGCGCTCGCGCTCGCAGGGCTGATAGGCGTCGGTGTTGACGCCGAGGGCGATCGACTCCGGTTCGTAGCCGGCCTTGGCTAGTTCTCGGCGCAACATTTCCGGCGCGTTCACCTTGGCGAAAATCTTGCTTTCGAAATCCATGCCGGGCGACAGGCCCAGGTAGCTGTGCGTGGGACGCGCGAAGCAATAGATGCAGCCATGCTCGCAGCCGCGATACGGGTTCAGCGAGACGCTGAACGGCAGGTCCGGCGACGCGTTGCGGCTCAAGATCGATTTACAATATTCGTCGGTGACCTGGGTTTTCCACGGCGACGCTTCTTCTTCCTCGCGCTCCCAACCGTCGTCATAGGCTTCGCGCGCGTTGACTTCGAAGCGCCCCTGCAGGTTCGACACCGCGCCACGCCCCTTTTGCGCCTTCAGCGAAGGCGGCGGCAACATCACGTGCTCTTGATTGTTTTCGTCGTGGTTCATGGCGGCTGGCTCGGCGGTGAATGACTGATATTGACTGGTACTGTATATATATCCAGTATTCTAAGCGCTTCATATGCCCATATCAAGTGAAAAATCAATGGTGCGGGCGCGCCGCCTTTGGCGCCCGGGTGCGAACTGGTATCATGCGGGGCTTCCGGGGGAAAGGTTTTCCCCGCGCCACGCGCGCCCCCAACCCACATTCCGCCAGGCTGCCGCCCCAGGCAGCGGCCCGGCTCACTTTATGCGAGCTATCACATGAATAATTC
>DASVTJ010000454.1:0-8257 GCA_036387635.1 Duganella sp. | reverse complement strand
GTGCCGATGAGCGCGGTGGAACGGGTCGAAGTCCTGCGCGACGGCGCCTCGGCCATCTACGGCACCGACGCCATCGCCGGCGTCATCAACTTCATCACCAAGCGCACCGTCAACAAGGTCAGCGTCAGCGCCGGCATCGTCCAGCCGGAGCGCTCCGGCGGCGGCGAACAGCGCCGCTTCTCCATCGTCGGCGGCACCGGCGATCTGAACAAGGATGGCTGGAACATCTTCGCCGCCTTCGACACGCAGCGCCGCACCTCGCTGATGCAAAAGAGCCGCCCGGAAATCTGGGACCCGGAACGCATCGCCCAGCTCGGCGGCACCGTCTTCACCAGCAACACCTCGGGTTCGTCGTCGTCGCCGGCCAACTACACGGTCTACAACAACGGCAAGCCGACCACCACCACCGGCAATCCATACTGGGCCACCGGTTGCGGCAGCAACTACGACGCGCCCTACAGCCTGGCCTCGACCAAGGCGTCCGGCGCCGGCGCCAAGACCTGCATCCTGGACCCGACCATCTACCCGCAACTGCTGCCGGACAACAAGCAAACCACGTTGTTCACCAAAGCCTCGATCCGTCATGGCGACAACAAGTTGTTCACCGTCGAAATGCTCAACAGCGAATCGTATATCGACTCGCTCAACCCGCCGCAGGTGTTTGGCGCGCAAACCGACTACGACAAGCTCAACCCCGGCGTGCGCAAGCCGCTGTTCATCAACCGCAACAGCAAATGGTATCCGGGCGGCAGCGGCGGCGTGCCGGCGATGGCCGGCGTCACCGGGCAGGATCTGGCGCTGACCTGGAGCCTGGACGAACTGGGCGCGGCCGGCACGCACGACCGCCAGAACACCAACCGCATCGTCGTCGCCGACGAGGGCGCCTTCATGGGCTGGGACTACCGCGTCGGCTTCAACGGCGCCATCAGCGAGCGACGCGTCGGTTGGAAAAAAGGTTTTGTCAGCACGCCGGGCGTCTACGCCGGCGTGGCCGACGGCACGCTCAACCCGTTCGGCAAGCAGGATGCCGCCGGCAGCGAGTATCTCGACAGCATCAGCGTCGACGGCGTCAACTTCCGCACCGCGCGCGTCAAGTATTTCGGCCCCGACTTCAACGTCTCGCGCGAGCTGATGCAGCTTGACGGCGGCGCGATGGCGATCGCCGTCGGCGGCGACCTGCACCGCGAAATGTACAGCGACCGCACCAGCATGCAAACCAACGACGTCGTCTACAAAACCTCCGGCACGCCGGGCGCCAATCCATCCGGCGCGCGCACCATCGGCGGCCTGTACATGGAGCTCGACGCGCCCGTCACCAAGCAGCTCGATGTGACGCTGGCCGCGCGCGCCGACCACTTCAGCGATTTCGGCTCGACCTTCAATCCAAAGCTCAGCCTGCGCTGGGAGCCGCACAAGGCCGTCATGCTGCGCGCCACGGGCAGCACCGGCTTCCGCGCGCCGACGTTGCCGGAGCTGTACGGCACCGCGCGCGCCAAGTCGCCGTCGGTCAACCGCTGGGACGATCCGCTGCTGTGCCCGAGCGCGACGCCGTCGCAGCCGAACACCGGCGCGCTGACCACCGATCCGCGCTACACCGGCCTCAATCTCGACGCGGCGCGCGTCTGCAACACGCAGCTGACCACGTTGACCGGCGCCAATCCCGATCTGCAACCGGAGGAATCGCGCACCTACACGGCCGGCATCGTGCTCGAACCGGTCAAGAACATGATGCTGTCGTTCGACGTCTGGGATATCAAGATGAAGGGCACCATCGCGCAGATCACCGAGGACACGATCTTCTCGGACGTCAACCGCTACAACAACCTGTTCGTGCGCAACGCCGACGGCACGCTCGATTACATCACCGTCACCCGCATGAACATGGGCGGCCTGCACACGCGCGGCGTCGACGTCGGCTTCCGCTACGTCGTGCCGACTAAGCAGTGGGGCAAGTTCGGCGTCAACCTGGACGGCACCTATGTCGACCAGTACGAAGGCCAGAACGATGCCGGTGGCCCATGGGTCGACAGCGTCGGCCGTCCGGGCGCGCTGGCGACCGGTTCGACCTCCGCCAACACCTACATTTTCAAATGGCGCCACAACCTGCGCTTCTCGTGGAACTACGGCAAGTTCGGCGCGCAGCTGACCCAGTCCTACACCTCCAGCTATGAGGACACCAACGCGCTGCCGACGCAAAAGCCGGGCCAGCCGTTCTATAACGTCATCGACCACTACACCTTGTACAACCTGAGCACCAACTACAAGTTCTCGGACAACCTGAAGGTGACGCTGGGCGTCAACAACCTGTTCAACGATGAGCCGCCGCTGTCGAACCAGCGCCTGAGCTCGCGCGTGGTGTTTGCGCAGAACATCGCCAAGCCGATCGGCCGCGCCTTTACCCTCCGCGCCGAATATGGCTTCTGATGCCCATGACCAACCACATGAAAACCATCAACCGTTACCGAATCGCCGGCGCCATGCTGGTGCCGCTGATGCTGGGCGCGTGCCAGACCCCGCCGGCCAACCAGCCAGCCGATCAATCGCCCAAACCGTCCGCCGGCCAGCAGCCATGGATGGCGGACCTCGGCAACGGCCAGTACAAGAATCCCATCCTGCACGCCGACTATTCCGACCCGGACGCGATTCGCGTCGGCGACACCTACTACATGACGTCGTCGAGCTTCAACAGCGTGCCCGGCCTGCCGCTGCTGACCTCGAAGGACCTGGTCAACTGGGAGCTGATCGGCCACGCGTTGCCGGGCCTGACGCCGGCCGAGCGCTTCGCCGTGCCGCGCCATGGCGAAGGCGTGTGGGCGCCATGCCTGCGCTATCACAACGGCAAGTTCTGGATCTTCTATCCCGACCCGGACCACGGCATCTTCGTCACCACGGCCGAGCGCTTCGACGGCCAGTGGAGCACGCCTAAACTGCTGCTGCCCGGCAAAGGCATTATCGACCCGACGCCATTGTGGGACGACGATGGCAAGGCGTATCTGTTGCACGGCTGGGCCAAGAGCCGGGCCGGCTTCAACAACATCCTGACGTTGCGCAGCATGGCGCCGGACGCCAGCAAGCTGCTCGACAAGCAAGGCAAAACCCTGATCGACGGCAATAAGCGAAAAGGTTACAAGACGCTGGAAGGGCCGAAGTTCTACAAGGCCAACGGCTACTACTATGTGTTCGCGCCGGCCGGCGGCGTGGAGGAAGGGTGGCAAGCGGTGTTCCGCTCGCGCACCTTGGGCGGCCCGTACGAGGTGCGCACCGTGCTGGAGCAAGGCAACACACAGATCAACGGTCCGCATCAGGGAGCGTGGGTGCGTGCGCAGGACGGCAAGGACTGGTTCATCCACTTCCAGGACCGCAACGCGTACGGCCGCGTGGTCCATCTGCAACCGATGCGCTGGGTCGACGACTGGCCGATCATGGGCGAGCCTGGTCCAAACGCGGGCGCCGGCCAGCCGGTGCTGACCCATGTGAAACCGGTGGCGGGCGCGGCGATCAAAACGCCGCCGACGTCCGATGAGTTCGACGGCGCCAAGCTTGGGCTGCAATGGCAATGGAACGCCAACAGCAGCGCCCGCTGGTATGCGCTCGGCGAACGGCCCGGCCAGTTGCGCCTGTTCACGCAGGAGGCGCCCGATACGGCCGATTATGTGCGCGCGGCGCCATCGATCCTGGCGCAGAAGTTGCCGGCGCAAGAATTCGTCGTCAACACGCGCATCCAGCTCAACGACGCCAACATCGGCGACCGCAGCGGCTTGATCCTCAACGCCATGCAATACGCGTGGCTGGGATTGCGCAAGACGGCGGGCGCCACCGAGCTGGTCTACACAACCTGTGGCCCGGCCGTGGTGCGTTGCAAGGAAACCGCGACCGTGATTCTGCCGTCGGCGCCCTCGTCGCTGTACCTGCGCATGAGCATGGCGCCGGGCGGCATGGCGACCTTCGCCTACAGCACCGACAACGCGACGTTCCAAACGGTCGGCCAGCCGTTCAAGGTCAGCAAGGGGCGCTGGGTCGGCGCGCAGATCGGTTTGTTCAGCGTCGGCGCCGGCGCCGCTGCCGGTACCGGAAACAACACCGCTGCCGCCGCCCCTGCGGCCAACGCCGTTACCAAGACTTCCAGCCTCGACGTCGATTACTTCCGCGTTACGGCGCAATAAGGAAAATGAAAATGAAACAAACAATCAATCCGCAACGCCGTACCCTGTTGCGCGCGGCCTCCGCCGGCGCCCTGCTCGGCGGCGCCGCGCCGCTGGCCGTGGCGCAAGCGAACGCCCAAGCCGATGCATCGGCCGCCGCCGACCCTTGGGCCACCGCGCAGCGCATCATCGACCGCTTCGCCAAGCCGCTGGTGTTCCGCAAGCAAGACTTCCCGATCACCAAGTTCGGCGCCAAGCCGTGCAAGCTGGCCGCGGTCACCACCCTCGGCGGCGACGAGCCGTTGCAGCGCCAGTCGCCGGTGGCCAAGTCGCCCGACTGCTATCCGGCCATCGCCGCCGCCATCGCCGCCTGCAACAAGGCCGGCGGCGGCCGCGTGGTCATTCCCGCCGGCAGCTGGTACGTCGCCGGTCCGATCGTGTTGCTATCCAACGTCAACGTCCACCTCGCCGCCGGCGCCGAAGTGTATTTCAGCGCCAACCCGGCCGACTACGCGAAATACGGCGACATCGATTGCGGCAAGAACGGCAAGCTGGTCATTTCGCGCTGGCAAGGCAACGACGTGCTGAACTACTCGCCGATGATCTACGCCTACAACCAGCGCAACATCGCGCTGACCGGCGAGGACTGGACCAGCATCCTCAACGGCCAGGCCGGCGTGCCGTTCGAAAATGGCGGCGGCTCGTGGTGGAACTGGAGCGGCAAGAACAAGGAAGCGCCTATGCACGGGCGCAAGATCAACCCGAACAACCCGGAATCGCTGGCGGCGGTGGCGCCGTCGCTGTCGGCCGCCGAGCGCGAGCTGATCCAGGGCACCCGGCCCGACTGGCGCACCGACTCGCGCTACCTGCCGGCCTTGTCCGAAGCCGGCGTGCCGGTGGCCAAGCGCATCTTCGGCATCGGTCACTATCTGCGTCCATGCATGGTGGAGTTCGTCGGCTGCACCGACGTGCTGATGCAAGGTTACCAGCTGCTCGATTCGCCGTTCTGGCTGCATCATCCGGTCAACTGCCGCAATGTCCACTTCAGCAAGATCAGGATGGAAAGCAAAGGCGCCAACAGCGACGGTTTCGATCCCGAGTCGTGCGACACGATCCTGGTCGAAGGCTGCGTCTTCAATACCGGCGACGATTGCATCGCCATCAAGTCCGGCAAGAACCGCGACATCGCCGAAGGTCCCACGCGCAACATGGTGATCCAGGACACCATCATGAACAGCGGCCACGGCGGCGTCACGCTGGGCAGCGAGATGGCGGCCGGCATCGAGCACGTGTATGCGCAGCGTATCGAGTTCCGGAACGTCCACTGGAACAGCGACCCGCTCGGCACGGCGATCCGCATGAAGACCAATATGAATCGCGGCGGCTTCCTGCGCCACTTCTACGTGCGCGACGTGACCGTGCCCAACGGCGTCAAGACCACGTCCGGTTTCTATAATCCGCTGCCCGGCTCGGCCATCAAGCCAAAGACCGTCTCGACCAGCGGTGGCGGCCTGATCACCATCGACTGCGACTACGCGCCGGCCGACGACGACGTGCGCATCCGGCCGCCGTCGGTGTCGCACGTGCACATCTCCAACGTCAAGGCCGGCAACGTCAAGGTCGATGGCGCCGAGGTGTCGTGCTACCAGGCGATGGTGATCCTCGGCCCGGTCGCGACCAGCTTCAACGGCAAGCCCGGCACGCCGGTATTGCCGCTGACCGACATCACCATCACCGACTGCGACTTCGGCACGCCGCGCAACGCCGCGCAGCCGTGGTTCGTCCACAACGTCAAAGGATTGACGCTGAAGAATGTGCGCATCGCCGGCAAGACCATCTCGACGGTGCTGGACGCATGACCGCGCGCCGCGATTTCATGCACAAGCTGGCCGGCGGCGCCGTCGTGCTGGCGGGCGGTTTGCCGGCGCGGCTGCTGGCCGCGCAATCCGGCGCTGGCGATGCCGCTGCCACTGCGGCGACCGCCCCTGCCGTCAATGCCGTCAATGCCGCCGCCGCACGAGGCGCAGCGGCAGCGGCGGCCGATCCGTGGCGCCAGGCGCAGGCGATCATCGACCGCTTCGCCACGCCGCTGGCGTTCCGCAAGGAGGACTTCGTCATCACCGCGTTCGGCGGCAAGGCGTGCGACGTGGTGCCGATCAAAGCTTGGGTCTCGTCCAGCGACCAGGCCGAGATCCGCACGCCGGCGCCGAACGCGACCGACTGCTACCCGGCCATCAGCGCCGCCATCGCCGCGTGCAACAAGGCCGGCGGCGGCCGCGTGTTGATCCCATCGGGCAACTGGCTGTGCGCCGGACCGATCGTGCTGCTGTCCAACGTGCACGTGCATCTGGCCAAGGGCGCGCACGTCTATTTCTCCGCCAATCCGGCCGACTACGCGCGCCATGGCGAGTTCGACTGCGGCGCCAACGGCAAGCTGTCGCTGACCCGCTGGGAAGGCAACGATTGCCTCAACTTTTCATCGCTGGTGTACGCCCACGGCCAGCGCAACATCGCGCTCACCGGCGAGGACTGGACCTCGATCCTCGACGGCCAGGCCGGCGTGCCGTTCCCCGGCGATCACGATTGCTGGTGGTCATGGAAAGGCCGCGTACGCAAAGGCGAGGTGCACGTGCCGCACACGGTTGGCAAGGTGCAGGAGCGGCCGAACCCGCGCAACCGTCCGCTGGGCGAGATCGCGCCGCACCTGTCGGCGGCCGAAGCGAAGAAGATCCAGGGCGACGATCCGTGGTTCCTGTCGGACTCGCACTACCTGCGCGCGCTGAGCGAGGCGCGCGTGCCGGCCAAACAGCGCATCTTCGGCATCGGCCACTTCCTGCGACCGCACATGGTGCAGTTCATCAGCTGCACCGACGTATTGTTGTCCAACTACCAGACCACCAACACGCCGTTCTGGCAGCACAATCCCGTGGACTGCGACAATGTGCATGTGAAAGGTGTCTACGCCAACAGCATGGGCGCCAACAACGACGGCTTCGACCCGGAATCGTGCCGCAATGTGCTGATCGACGGCTGCCAGTTCAACACCGGCGACGATTGCATCGCCATCGATTCCGGCAAGGGTACCGACACGCAATTCGGGCCGTGCGAAAACGTGGTGGTGCAGTACTGCCGCATGCACAGCGGCCACGGCGCGCTGACGCTCGGCAGCATCATGTCGGGCGGCATCCAGAACGTGTTCGCGCAGAACCTGGTGTTTGAAAACGCCAACTGGAAAACCGATCCGCTCAACATCGCCATCCGCCTCAAGACCAATATGGCGCGCGGCGGGTTCCTGCGCAATTTCTACGTGCGCAACGTGCAGATTCCCAACGGCATCCGCACCACGCCGTCGTTCTACAAGCCGACGCCTGGCTCGGGAATCCCGGCGCAAACGGTGGCGGCCGGCGCGGGCGGCGTGATCACCTTCGACTGCGACTACAGCCCGCTTGACGACACCATCCGCACGCGGCCTCCGCTGGTGACCAACGTCCACATCTCCGGCATCAAGGTGGGCAACGTACAGACCAAGGAAGGCAAGTTCTCGTGCTACCAGCCGATCGTGGTGTTGGGGCCGGTGGCGGTGAACTACAACGGCGCCGGCAAGCCGCAGATTCTGCCGGTGAGCAACGTCACCATCAGCGACAGCGACTTCGGCACGCCGGTGGCCAAGCAGCCGGCGTACCTGTACAACGTCAAGGACTTGGTGCTAAAGAACGTCACCATCGGCGGCAAGGTGTTCAACCAGACGCTGTCGGGTTGAACGTTTTCAGGCCAGCACCCGTCGCGGTGCTGGCCGCGCCAGCGGCTTGTGCACAACCAACTGCACTTCCTGCGGTGCCGCATCGAGCTTGAACACGCTGACCACCTCCGCCAGTTGCGAAGCCTGCTGTTCCAGCGCGCCCGTGGCGGCGGCCGCCTCCTCCACCAGCGCGGCGTTCTGCTGCGTCACCGAGTCCATTTCGTTGATCGCCCGATTGATCTGCTCGATGCCGACTTCCTGCTCATGGCTGGCGGCGGTGATTTCGCTCATGATATCGGTCACGCGCTGAATGCTGGCGACCACTTCGGTCATCGTGGTGCCGGCCTTGGCGACCAGCTTGTTGCCCGCCTCGACC
>DASVTJ010000453.1:0-3384 GCA_036387635.1 Duganella sp. | reverse complement strand
TACGACATCGCCACCGGCGACCACTCGCGCGTCATCGACGAGCGCATCGCCACGCTGCTGCGGGAGCACTGACATGCAGTACCAGTACCGGCGCGCGCGCAGGAAGTTCGACGAGGAAGTGGAAAACCATGAGCGCTGGTTGATTTCCTACTCGGACTTCATCACGCTGCTGTTCGCGTTCTTTGTCGTGATGTACGCGATCTCCTCGGTCAATATCGGCAAGTACAAGGTCTTTTCGGACGCCCTGGGCGACGCCTTCGGCGGCGCCGGGTCGGCCGAGCCGATTAACACGCAGGTGCAAAATCTGCCGATTCCAAATCCCGGCCTGAAGCGCCGCACCGAAATGCTGCGCAAGGAAAAAGAGCAGATGACCAAGCTGGCGCAGGACTTGCTGTCGACGCTGGCGCCGCTGGTCAAGGAGGGCAAGGTGCGCGTCACGCAAAACAGCCGTGGCGTCAGCGTCGAGATTAACGCCAGCGTGCTGTTCGATCCGGCCGAGGCGCGCCTGACACCCGATTCGGTCGAGGCGCTGCGCGCGGTCGCCGCGCTGCTCAAGGACGACAGCCACAACGTGCAGGTCGAGGGCCACACCGACAATCTGCCGATCAGCACCTCGCTTTATCCATCGAACTGGGAATTGTCGGCGGTGCGCGCCAGCAGCGTGGTGCGCCTGTTCATCGACGCCGGCGTGGCGCCGCAGCGGCTCACGGCCGTCGGTTTCAGCGCCAACGTGCCGGTGGCGCCGAACGACACCCCGATCGGCCGCGCGCGCAATCGCCGCGTGGCCGTCACCATCCTGTCGGGCATCCCCGATACGGTCACGGAATTGCCGACGATGCCGGTGTTGACACCGGCACCGGCGCCGGCACAATAATCCAGATAACGTAGGGTGGATTAGCGCAGCGTAATCCGCATGCATGCGCGGTCGGCGGCTCATGGCGGATTACGGCGTGCCGCCTGATCCGCCCTACGGGCCGAACGAAAAATCGAGTGATGTGGGAGTGATTAGCCGGCCAGGAAGCCGCGGCTGCGCGGGATCGAGCTCGACATGCCGCTGGCGCTGTAGAAGTTATTGGCGCCGGACGACAGCGGCTGCAATGCCTGCAACGCGCCCTGGGTATGGCCCATCTGCTTGTTGATCAGCATGCCGTTGATGCGGTTCAGTTCCTTGGCCTCGCGCGTGTGCTCGAGCAGCATCTTCCACGACGCCGATATCTGCTCGTCGGCGCTGGCGGCGATCCACGCCTCCATGCCCGATTCCTGCGCGGGAAAACCAGCCTTGCCCAGTGCGCGGTGGCGCTGGGCCGACAACAACGTCATCTGCGCGATCAGCGCGGTTTTCTTCGACGTCACCGCCGGCAGGCCGTCGATTTCCGCCGCCACCAGCAATTGCTGTTCCTGTTTCAGCAGCTCCAGCAGCGAAGCCATGATCTGCTCTTCTTCGCGCAGGTTGTTCAACGGGGTGACGGTTGACATGATAGTCCTATCGTTTTCTTGAGTGCAGCAGATCTTTGACCGTGTCCAGCAAGCCATCCGCCACTTTTTCCGAGTTGACCTGGAACTGGCCGTCGGCGATGGCCAGCTTGATGCGCTCGACTTTTTTGGTGTCGAACACGCCGCTGCTGCCGCCGGCCGCGCTGGCCGCCATTGCCTGGCCCTGGGGCGACAGGCGCACGCTGTCCGTGCTGCTGGGCGTCGGCGCGGCGGCGGCCTTGTCCGCGCCACGCGCGGTCGAGGTCGGAGCGGCGTTCGCTGCCGGCAAACCGGGCGTGCTCTTTAATGTATCGTTGATTTTCACAGCATTATCCTTCTCTGGTTGGGGCCTAAAACCCCGGGATCTGAGTATGTAACGGCGCCAGCGCGAAAAACTTTAGCCCTCGCGTGACATCAGATCCCTGCGTTTTGTCAAAACGCCACCTCCACCAGCCCGCCCGCCTTGGCGATTCCGGAGATTTGTTGTCCCCCGGACGTTTTTACTTGCACCACCTGGCCGTCGCCGGCCGTGCTCATGGCGCGTGCCTCGGCCGAGACGCTAAAGCCCGAGCCGCTCGACACCAGCCGCACCAGTTGGCCCGATTGCACCACCGGTTTGGTGCGCAACGTGTCGATGCGCATCGGCGTGCCTGGCGGCAAAGAGCTGTTGCTGCTGCGGCCGACCACTTGGTTGATGTCGGTCGCTATCCCGGCTGGCAACATCGTCAAATCGCCTTTCAAGACCACCAGCTGGCCCGCTTCGATGGCCTGGCCCTGGGCCAGCGGCGCGGCGCTGGCAACGTAGTCGCCCATCACGCTGACGCTGGCTTGAATATATACCGTCCACACCGCCGGTGTCGCACAACGCACGCCCACCGTGGTTTTGCCCCAGGCGCGCGCGCCCGGCATGAAGAACGCTTGCGCGTCGGCGCACGCCGTCAGGTTCATGCGCGGGTCGATGGAGCCGACGGCCACCGTCACCTGGCCGGGCAGGCCGCCGGTTTGCACCTGCAGGAATTCTTCCACGGTGCGCTTGAGGGCTGCGCGGTCGTGATAAGCGGCCTGGCGCGGCTGGGCAGGCTGAATTTGCTGGCCTTGTTGTTGCTGAGGCTGCTGGAGCTGTTTAGACGGTTGCGCCTGCGCGGACGCCGTCATCGACAGCAGCGCCACGGCGGCCATCACGGCGGTCCGGGCGGCAGTATGAGTAGTATGGCTAAGGCGAGAGTTCATGGCGTCGGTTTCCCCTTCAATGTTGCCATCATAGTCTGCCGGCCTGGACTTGAAAGCTCGAATAGCGCCGAAAACCGCGTGCTTCTCGGTCGATGGTTCACTGGAGCAACTCCGTATGATGATTCCTGTCATAACAAGTTCGTCCACTGTTTGGGCGGCATCCGGAGGTTGTCATGCTAGGTAAACTCGACGATTACATGCGCTTTAACGAAGCCGCACTGAGCCTGCGCTCGCAGCGGCAGACGGTGTTGGCCTCCAATATCGCAAATGCGGACACGCCTAATTACAAGGCCCGCGACGTCGACTTCGGCAGCGCGCTGAAGTCGGCCATGGACAAGGCCAGCCCGAGCGCCAGCGCCACGCTCAAGACCACGGCCGCCAAGCATTTCCCAGCCCCCCCGCAAGCCGGTGGGACATTGGGCGACGGCACGCCGTTGCTGTATCGCGGCGTGGTGCAGGGCGCCGTCGACGGCAACACGGTCGACATGGACGTCGAGCGCAACCAGTTCGCCGACAACGCCATCCGCTACGAGGTTGGCGTCACCATGATCAACTCCCAGATCAAAGGGATGATGGCTGCCATCCAGTCAGGAAACTAACCATGTCGCTATTTAAAATCTTCGATGTTTCCGGTTCGGCCATGAGCGCCCAGGCGCAGCGCCTGAACGTGGTGGCCTCCAA
>DASVTJ010000452.1:0-2310 GCA_036387635.1 Duganella sp. | reverse complement strand
GTGTAGTCGCCCACGCCGGCGGCGCCGGCCTTGAACGGCGACGCCATCGACAGCACCGGCAAGCCGGCGTATTGCGGCAGGTTGGCCTTGACGTAGTTCTGTACATACTCGGTCTGCGCCTGGTTCACCAGCTGGATGGCGCCCACGTCGCCGACATCGGCGAAGTAGGAAGCCATGCGATAGTCGCTGGTGCCGATCGGCGTCTTCACATATTCGATGGTGGCCTCATGCTCGACGGCGACGAGCTGCGCCAGCGCCGGATCGGCGGCCACGTAGCTGCGATCGGCGTTCTGCGTGGCGCGCGCTTCGACCGTGGTGCGGCTTTTGTCGACGATCCAGGCCTTGCCGTCATAGGTCAAGCGCAGACCGATCACGCCCAGGTGCTTGCCCCACAGGCTCGCCATCACGGCTGGCACGCCACGCACCGTGCCCTTGGCCTTATCCACTTCCGGCAGGTTAAACGACTGCGACGACTGCGCGCTGCTGGCCGCGTCGGGAAACTGCTGGTGCGCGTGCCCCATCAGCATCGCGTCCACGCCAGGCACCTGCGCCAGATAGTAGTTGGCGTTTTCCATCTCCGATGTGTACGGGGCGCCGTCGATGCCGCCGTGTGACATCGCCACCACCAGATCGGCGCCCTGCTCGCGCATCAGGGGAATGTACTTTTGCGCCGTTTCGCGCACGCCTTCGGCGTAGACTTTTCCGTCCAGCCAGTGCTTGTCCCACGACAGGATGCCCGGCGGCGCGAACCCGATGATCCCGACTTTGATAGTGGCCGTGACAGGCGTGCCATCCGGTCCGGTGGCGGCGATGCGGCGCGTCAGGATGCTGTAGGGGGCGAACAGCGGCTGTTTGGTTTTGGCGCTGTAGATATTCGCCAGCACGATGGGAAACGCGGGGCCGGCGCAGCGCGGCGCGTCGGCCGGTACGCCGTCGACATCGAACCGGCTGCCGGTGACCTGGTTCAGGTATGCGAGGCCGTAATTGAATTCGTGGTTGCCGATGCCGGCACCGTCCACGCCCAGCAAATTCATCGCCTTGTAGATCGCCGGCGCCTGTTGGCACCCGACCGGCGACACCAGCGCCTGATAGTCCGCCAGCGCCGTGCCTTGCAGAGCGTCGCCATTATCGAGCAGCAGATTGTTGGGGAATTCGGCGCGCGCCTGCTTGATCAGCGTGGCGGTGCGCTCCAGCCCAATCGAAGGATCGGCTTTGAGTTTGTAGTAATCGTAACTGAGCACGTTCGCATGCAGGTCTGTCGTTTCCAGCAGCGCCAGCGTGGCCTGCGCACCGACCGGCGTTTCGGCCAGCGTCGCGCCAGGCGGCCCGCTGGCGCAGCCGATCAGCAAAAGAGGCAGAACGATTAACGAACGCATAGATCTCTGTGGATGAACTTGCTGTGTTTTGGAAACCGACGACAAGATACTTGAAGTATTTCCCAGCATCAATATACGCCACCGAATGGGTGGACATTCTATACCGGCCGTGACCAAAATGTCAGTATTTTCCGACTGTTGCGCCGACAACCGGTATGCAAGAGCCGTGCCGGCGTAAGCTTGTATGGTGCGGTTTTCTGGCCGTGAGGACAGAGAGGCGCCCGGCGACACCCCTCATCCGGTATAATCCAAGGTTTGATTTCAGCCTAGAAAAGAAGAAAACATGGAAGCCGAACGCATCAACGCCCTCTCCGCCCTGCTCGCAGATCTGACCACCCGCGAAGCCGAACTACGGAGGTATCTTTGACTTCGATAAAAAGTCAGAGAAACTCGAACAAGTAAACGAAGAACTGGAAGACCCGACGGTCTGGAACGACCCGAAAAAGGCCCAGGACCTCGGCAAAGAGAAAAAATCGTTGGAAGCGATCGTCAGCGCGCTGACCAAGGCCGACACCGACCTCAAAGACATGGCCGACTTGTTCGCCATGGCCAAGGAAGAAGGCGACGACGACACGCTCGAAGCGTTGATCGCCGACGCCGAGGCGGTGCGCGTGGTCATCGAAGGCATGGAGTTCCGCCGGATGTTCAACAATCCGATGGACCCGAACAACTGCTTCATCGACATCCAGGCCGGCGCCGGCGGCACAGAAGCCCAGGACTGGGCCTCGATGCTGCTGCGCCAGTACCTGCGCTACTCCGAGCGCAAAGGCTTCAAGGTCGAAATCATGGAGCAGTCCGACGGCGAGGTGGCCGGCATCAAGACCGCCACCATCAAGGTCGAAGGCGATTACGCCTATGGCTACCTGCGCACCGAGACCGGCGTGCACCGCCTGGTGCGCAAGTCGCCGTTCGACTCGGCCAACGGCCGCCACAC
>DASVTJ010000451.1:0-21465 GCA_036387635.1 Duganella sp. | reverse complement strand
GCCGCCGCGCGCAAGTGCCAGCAGTTCTGCCGCTCCGAACTCGATCTGTTCCAGCGCGTGCTTGGCGCCGATTGCACGGTCGGCCGCGTCGAACACATGCTCGATGGCGCGCGCCGTTGCGTGTATGTGATCACGCCCTTGGGCCAAGCCGGTCTAGAAAAAAAACCCAGCGTGGCGGCGATGCCGCGCCAACAAATAACGGTAGAAATCATTTCCGAAAAAAATAAATTAGGACGAGAAATTTAGAAGTCAAGCAACTCCGACAAGGTCGACTCGGCCGTTTGATCGCAGTCAAGCTGCAATATGCTGGTCAGAAGACAATCACTGCATGCCACGCATCCACCGCGTTTGCATCCAGACTGATTGCTCCGATGAAGGTATTACGCGCCATGTGTTATTTCACTTACTCCCCCGCCCCGCTTGCCCGCCTGCTCAGCGAGAAACTCATCGCGATCAGCCGCGGCGGTAAAAGCCTGTTGATGTTGAGCGCCGATTGCGTGGCATTGCCGCTGTGCCTGCAACTGGCGATGTCGGCCAACGGCGGCGCCGTGCCGCTGCCGTCGTTGCTCCCACTGCTGCTGTTGCTCACGGCCGTGTCGGTCGCCGCGCTGGCGATGAGCGACCTGTATTCGGCCGTAGTGCGCTACCTGAACCAGCGCATGCTGGCCATCGCCGGCGCCAGCCTCGGCTGCGCGGTGCTGGCCGTGTGCGCGCTCACCTTCGACCGCGACGAGCGAGCGATCCCCGCCGGCGCGCTGGCCGCCTACTGGTGCATCGCCATGGCCTACCTGGTGGCCTCGCGCGTGGCGGTGCGCGGCTTCCTGCAACGCCACACTCGGCCGGCGTCGCAGGCGCGCGAAGCGGTGGCCATCTACGGCGCCGGCGACACCGGCGCCCGCCTGGCGCAGGCGCTGCGCGGCGACCACCGCTATTGCCCCGTGTGCTTTATCGACGAGAAGTGCGGCGGCGAACAGCGCACCGTCGGCGGCCTGCGCGTGTTCCCGCCGGAGCGCTTGGACGAGATCGTCGCGGCCGCCTCGATCCGGTTGATCGTCGTCGCGCTGCCGGCCACCTCCGGCGAGCGGCTCGGCGCGGTGCTGCGCATGCTGGCGTCGGCCGGCGTCAGCGTCAAGTTCCTGCACGGCCTGCTCGACCTGGCCGACCACGCGCTGCGCCGGCAACCCCACGAACCCAACCAGGGGCCGGGCGACGGCGCCGGCAACGGGGGCAATGTCAGCAACGGGGACAACGCCGCGCCCGACTTCCCGCTGGAACAGTTGCTGGGCCGGCCGCCGGTGCAGCCCGATAGCGCGTTGTTCAGCCGCTGCGTGCGCGGCAAGAGCGTGCTGGTGACCGGCGCCGGCGGCTCCATCGGCAGCGAGCTATGCCGCCAAGTGGCGGGGCTGGGGCCGCGCCGCCTGCATCTGCTCGACCACAGCGAATACGCGCTCTACACCATCCGCCAGGAGTTGCAGGCCAATTGGCCGCAACTGCCGGTGCGCGCCCACCTCGGTTCGGTGTGCAACGAGCAGCTGCTCGAACGCATCATGCAGGAGGACAGCATCGACACGATCTACCACGCCGCAGCCTACAAGCACGTGTCGCTGGTCGAGACCAACCTGGTCGAAGGCTTGCGCAACAACGTCATCGGCGCGCGCGCCGTCGCCAACGTCGCCGCCAAATACCTGGTCGAGACGTGCGTGCTGGTGTCGAGCGACAAGGCGGTGCGCCCCAGCACCATCATGGGCGCCAGCAAGCGCTTGTCCGAACTGGTGTTCCAGGCGGCCGCCGAAAGTGCCGCCACCGGCGCCACCGCCGGTGCCACCGACGGCCGCACCATCTTCAGCATGGTCCGCTTCGGCAACGTGCTCGGCTCGTCCGGTTCGGTGGTGCCGCTGTTTCGCCGCCAGTTGCAGCAAGGCGGGCCGCTGACCATCACCGACGCCGCCATGGAGCGCTACTTCATGCTGATCCCGGAGGCGGCGCAACTGGTGATCCAGGCCGGTGCCATGGCCGAGGGCGGCGAAGTGTTCGTGCTCGACATGGGCCAGCCGATCCGCATCGTCGACTTGGCGCGGCGCATGATCGCGCTGGCCGGGCTGACCGAGAGGAACGCGCAGTACCCGCAGGGCGACATCGAGATCCGCTACGTTGGCTTGTTCCCCGGCGAAAAACTGCAAGAGGAATTGCTGACCGCCGACGGCGCCGTGCCCAGCCGCCACCCGCGCATCCAGCGCATGAAGGAGCAGGCGCTGCCGCCGGCCTTGCTGAACCAGTACATCGCGCTGTTGCTCATCACCTGCGACACCAACGACCGCTGGCTGATTGAGTCCATGCTCAAGACCATCATGCACGAGTTCACGCCGCAGCCCGGCGCGCCGACCGGCGCCGAAGGCGAGCGCGACGGCGAGGCCGCATTGCGCGCCATCGCCCAACTGGAGCTGGGCATGGCCGCGAAGCCCATGCCGATGCCGCAGCCGGCGTCCTGACGCGGCGTCCCCGCGCCATCCGCGCCGGCGCCTTTGCCGGCCTTCGCCAACGTCGCCAACTTCGCCACTTCCACTCTACAGCAAGGAGCACGCCATCATGCGTCAGTTCACTCCCGCCGTCCTCGACCGCAAAATGCGCTTCGCGCTGGTCGGCTGCGGCCGCATCGCGCAAAACCACTTCGCCGCGCTGGCCCAGCATGCCGCCCGCTGCGAACTGGTCGCCGTGTGCGACGTCGATCCGGCCGCCCTGGCGCGCGCCGCCGCGCAAACCGGGGCCGCGCCGTTCTCGCACCTGGACCAGATGCTGGCGCACAGCGACATCGATGCCTGCATCATCACCACGCCGTCCGGCCTGCACCCGGAACAGGCGGTGCGCATCGCCGCCGCCGGCCGCCACGTGATCACCGAAAAGCCGATGGCCACGCGCTGGGAGGACGCCAAGCGCATGGTGTGCGCGTGCGACACGGCCGGCGTGCGCATGTTCGTCGTCAAGCAAAACCGCCGCAACGCCACCTTGCAGCTTCTGAAGCGCGCGGTCGACAAGAAACGCTTCGGCCGCATCTACATGGTCAACCTGAACGTGTTCTGGACCCGGCCGCAAACCTACTACAACAGCGCGCCCTGGCGCGGCACGTGGGAGTTCGACGGCGGCGCGTTCATGAACCAGGCCAGTCATTACGTCGACCTGATCGACTGGATCGTCGGCCCCGTGGAGAGCTTGCAGGCCTACACCGCCACGCTGGCGCGCGACATCGAGGTCGAGGACACCGGCGTCATCAGCCTGCGCTGGCGCAACGGCGCGCTCGGCTCGATGAACGTGACGATGCTGGCCTATCCGCACAACCTCGAAGGCAGCATCACCATCCTCGGCGAAAAAGGCACGGCGCGCATCGGCGGCGTCGCCGTCAACGAGGTGCAGCAGTGGGAATTCTCGGAGCCGGACGAGGACGACGCGCGCGTGCGCGAGGCCAGCTACGCCACCACGTCGGTGTACGGCTTCGGCCACCCGCTGTACTACGACAACGTCATCAAGGTGCTGCGCGGCGAGGCCGAGGCCGAGACCGACGGGCGCGAAGGCTTGAAGTCGCTCGAAGTGCTGATCGCCGCCTACCGCTCGGCGCGCGACGGCCGCCGCGTGGCGCTGCCGCTCGATTATTGAAGATCGTCTTGCCTCATTGTCAGGAGACCAGCATGGATTTGACGATACACCCCAGCGCCATCGTCGATGCCGGCGCCACCATCGGCGACGGCAGCCGCGTTTGGCATTTCACCCACGTCTGCGGCGGCGCGCGCATCGGCGCCGGGTGCTCGCTGGGCCAGAACGTCTACATCGGCAACGACGTCGTCATCGGCGACAACGTCAAGATCCAGAACAACGTGTCGGTGTACGACGCCGTCACCATCGAGGACGACGTGTTCTGCGGTCCCAGCATGGTGTTCACCAACGTCTACAACCCGCGTTCGGCCGTCGCGCGCAAGGACGAGTACCGCAAAACGCTGGTCAGGCGCGGCGCCACCATCGGCGCCAACGCCACCGTGGTGTGCGGCGTGACCATCGGCGCGCATGCCTTCGTGGCCGCCGGCGCGGTCGTCAACCGCGACGTGCCGGACTTCGCGCTGATGGCCGGCGTGCCGGCGCGGCGCAGCGGCTGGATCAGCCGCCACGGCGAGCGGCTCGACCTGCCATCGACGGGCGAAGGCCAAACGCGCTGCCGGCACAGCGGCGACACCTACACCGTCGAGGATGGCGTCTGCCGCCTGACGCCGGCGCCTTGACGCCGGAACGCACGCCAGCGCCAACGCAACCAATACAGCCACCGCAACCACCGGACACGCACGGAGCACACCATGGAATTCATCGATCTGAAAGCCCAGTACCAACTGCTGCGCGAGGACATCAACGTCGGCATCCAGCGCGTGCTCGACCACGGCCAATACATCATGGGGCCGGAAGTGGCGCAACTGGAACAGCGGCTGGCCGCGTTCAGCGGCGCCCGCCATTGCATCACGGTCGCCTCCGGCACCGAGGCGCTGCTGATCTCGATGATGGCGCTGGGCATCGAGTCCGGCGACGAAGTGATCACCACGCCGTTCTCGTTCATCGCCACCGCCGAGGCCATCGTGCTGCTGGGTGCGCGGCCGGTGTTCGTCGATGTCGAACGCGCCAGCGGCAATCTCGATCCGGCGCTGATCGCCGCCCGCATCGGACCGCTCACGCGCGCCATCCTGCCGGTGTCGCTGTACGGCCAGCCGGCCGACATGGACGCGATCAACGCCATCGGCCGCGAGCACGGACTGGTGGTCATCGAGGACGCCGCGCAAAGTTTCGGCGCCACCTATCGCGGCAAGCGCAGCTGCGACTTGTCGGCGATCGGCTGCACCAGTTTCTTCCCCAGCAAGCCATTGGGTTGCTACGGCGACGGCGGCGCCATCTTCACCGGCGACGACGAGCTGGCGCAGGCAATGCGCGAAATCCGCGTGCACGGCCAGTCGCAACGCTACCGGCACACCCGCATCGGCGTCGGCGGCCGCATGGACACCTTGCAGTGCGCCATCGTGCTGGCCAAAATGGCCGTGTTCGAACAGGAACTGGAACGGCGCCGGCGCGTCGCCGCCGTCTACGACCGGCTGTTCGCCGGACGCATCGAAACGCTGGCGCCGGCGTCCGACCGCGCCAGCGCCTACGCCCAGTACACGGTGCTGTTGAAACATCGGCCCACCGTGCAGACGGCGCTGCAACTGGCCGGCATTCCCAGCGCTGTCCACTACCCGTTGCCGATCCACCTGCAACCGGCCTACTCGGAATACGACGACGCCTCGTGCCCGGTGGCCGAAATGCTCGCCCAACATGTATTGAGTCTGCCGATGGGGCCTTACCTGTCCAGCGCCGACGCCGAACAGGTGGCCACGGTGGTGCTGGCCGCCGCCGGGCACTAGGCGCCCGGCACCGCACCGCAGCCGCGCGCCCTCGCCGTCGTTGGCGCGCGCCGTCGTACGCCTTTTTATTGACGCAACCCGAATCGAGCCATGCCCAACCTGCCCACATTCTGGAAGCATCTGCTGACCGTGCTGAGCGGCTCGCTGGCGGCGCAGGCGCTGCCGATCCTGGCGGCGCCGCTGATCACGCGCCTGTGCACGCCGGCCGAAATGGGGGCGTTCAGTGTCTGGTTCGGCGTGGTCGCGATCGCCGCCGTGACCGCCACTTTGCTGATGGAAAACGCCATGATCATCGACCAGCGCCGCCAGCGCCAGCGCCTGTGCTTCAGCGTGGTGGCCTGGTCGGCGACCTGGCTGGCCTTGTTGCTGACGGGCGCCGCGGCGCTGGTCAAGATGGGCGGCCATACCGGCATGTCCTGGCTTGGCGTGCTGACATTGGGCATGGCAGCCTGGCTGACGGCGATGATGCAAACCACGCTGGCCTACGCCGCCTCGCACAACGCCTTCGCCCCGGCCGCCAAGGCCAGGATCGTCGCGGCCGGCGGCGTCGCGCTGGCGCAGCTCGGGCTGCTGGCGTGGGGCATCGGCGCCGGCGCGCTGATGATCGGCCAGCTCGCCGGCCTGGCGCTGGGGCTGATCGCCGCGCGCATGCTGCTCAAGCCGCCGACGGGCCGGCGGTTTAAGCAGCACGCGCGCGGTGGCCTCGGGGCGTTGCTGCCGTCGCGCGCACAACGCCGCTATCTCGTCACGCACCGGGCGCTATGGAATTACACGCTGCCGGGCAACCTGCTCAACGCTGCCGTCGGCCAGCTGCCGCTACTGATCATCGGTGCGCGCCACGGCGTGCTGGCCGCCGGCCTGTTCGCGCTGACGCAACGCGTGCTGGCGGCGCCGATCTCGTTGCTGGCCGCCTCGGTGCTGGAAGTGTTCAAGCGCGAATCGGTGCGCCAGTTCCAGGACACTGGCAATTGCCGCCCCGCCTATATGCACGCGTTGCGCGTGCTGCTGCTGTTGGGCTGCGCGCCGTCGCTGCTGTTGCTGGTCGCTTCGCCGGCCTTGTTCGCCTTCGTCTTCGGCGAAGCCTGGCGCGGCGCCGGCGAGCTGGCGCAAATCCTGGCACCGCTGTATTTCCTGAACTTCGTCGCCAGCCCGCTGAGCTATGTGTTTTTCGTCGCCGGCCGCCTGAAGATCGAGCTGGTGTGGCAGATCGCCCTGTTCGCCATGACCGTGATCGTATTCGCCATCCCGCTCGCACTTAAGCAAAGCGTGCTGGCCTACACCGTCGGCTACTCGCTGCTGTACCTGCTGTATCTGCGGATGTCCTACTGCTACGCCGCCAACCGCAAGCCATCGGAGCGCCTCCATGCGGCCGGCTGACCACATCGGCGGGGGCCAAGCCGGCATCCCCGGACCGACGGCGTCCGGTCCTGCGGCCGGTCCATTCGCCGCGCCGCGCAAGGCAACGTCGAGCGCGACGCCCGACAAAGTCACCGGCCTGCTCGGGCCCGGCTATGCGGAACTGGCGTTTTTCTTGCTGTTCCCCGGCTTCTTCGCCTATCAAACCTTGTTGGGCCTGGGCTTGATCCGCGCCTACCTGGGCGGCTACTTCGCCGTCGTCTCGTTGCTGATGCTGCCGGTGCTGCTGCTGTCCTACCTGGCCCGGCTGCGGGCGCAAGCGTTCCGCATCCATCGCGTCGATGCCGCCTTTCTCGCCTTCCTGGGGTATTTCGCGGCGGTGGTCGTGTGCAACGCGCCCAGCGCCGATCCCGGCATGATCGGCTACCATGTGCTGGCGATCGCCTACATGCTGATCCTGTTCATCCTGTTCAAAAGCCTGGACTTCCAGAGCCGGCGCTTCCGGCGGACTCAGCTGATCAGCCTGGCCGCGATGTCGGCCGTGGTGTTCGCCTTCTCGGTCGACGGCTCGTTCTACCTGGCCGCGCTCGGCGCCGCCCGCGACCCCGACAGCGTGGCCACCTACCAGGGCTTTTCGCGTTCCTACCTGGTGCCGCTGGCTGTCATGCTGGCCTGCACGCGGCGGGCGCCGCTGCGCTGGGCGCTCTACGCGCTGGGCCTGCCGACGCTGTATATCAACACCGCGCGCAGCGAGTTCGGCGCGCTGCTGTTCCTGATCCCGCTGATCGAATTCCATGCCTCGCGCCACCGCATGGCGATGCTCGCGGCGTTCCTGCTGCTGTTCATGCTGCTGCAGTTTAATCTGGACGCGATCGTCGCGGCCTTGCCCGACAACCGCACCCTGGAGTTGCTCGACCTGTCGCACTCGTCGTCGGTGAGCGCACGCCACCATCTGACGCAACAGGCGCTGCACACCATTGCGCTGCATCCGGTACTCGGTTCCTACGCGAGCTATGCGGCAGGAAATTACGCACACAACATCCTGTCGGCCTGGGTCGACCTCGGCCTGCTCGGCTTTGCCGGGCTGCTGGCGCTGCTGCTGTTCCCGCTGGCCCAGATGACCGTGCATGGCTACCTGGCGGACGGGCGCGGCAGCCGTGACGAACGCTTCGTGCTGGCGTGGAGCCTGCTCGGCACGACGCTATTGCTGCTGGCCATGTCGCACTACTTCAGCGACATGCTGATCGGCGCCGCGCTCGGCGCCTACGCCCGCTACCGCTCGGGAGGGCGCCATGCTTGAGCGATTCCGATATTTCGCAAGGCCGTCCACACGCGTCACAACCGTGCGCGTGAATCCAACCCAGCTGGTGCTCCCATGAACCTGTCCGACCTCTATCAGCGCCTTCAAAGCACACTGCGCCTGCTTGGCGACATCCTGCGGCTGCCCAAAGCGCGCTTGCGCTTCGACACCGCACTCAACCCGGAACTGGTGCGCAGGGTGCATCGGCTGTTCACCAAGCCGCATCCGCGTTGCCCCCTGGTGCGCCACAAGTCGCTGGGCATCGCGCTGATCGACCTGCGCGCCTTCGCCAGCGGCGAGGCCTACCTGCACGCGCTGCGCAAGCGCGACTACGCGGGCTACCACAGCCGGCGCGCGCGCGAGCGCGGCTATACGGTGGTCGAGATCGACCGCAACGATTACATCGACGATATCCATCTGATCAACATCTCGCTGGCGCAGCGCCAGGGGCGGCCGATGGACCCGGCCTACGCCACCAAAACCGAATATTACGACCCGGCCGACGGCCTGCGCCATTTCGGCGTGCTCGACAGCAACGGCCGCCTGGTCGCCTACAGCGATGTCGGCATTTACGGCGACTTCGCCGCCACCAACCGCCTGCTCGGCGTCAAGAACAGCGACGGCGTCATGTACCTGCTGCTGGCGGACGTGGCCTGCCGTCTGATCGACGCCGGCAGCCTCAACTATTTCATGTACGACACCTATCTGGGCGCGCTGCCTGGCCTGCGCGACTTCAAGCGCAAGCTGGGCTTCCAACCCTACCGCATCCATTATTCCATCCGCTGAGGACGCCATGATCATGATCAACTCGCTCGCCAATCACTGCAAACTGGTGCTGGAGGTTGTCAGGATGCCGGTGGCCAAGCTGTGTTTCGATACCAGTTTGCATCCGGTCGACATCCGCGAGACGCACCGCCGTTTCACCAGCCCGCATCCGAAATACAAGCTGTTCGGCTACAAACAGTTGGGCGTCGCGCTGATCGACCTGCGCCATCTGGCGTCGCCGTCCGACTACGTCGACCGCATCACCGGCCAGCATGGCGGCGCCAGCTATGTCAGCAAGGCCAGGCGGCGCGGCTACACGCTGGCGCGGATCGACCGAAACGACCACATCGACGCCATCCACGACATCAACAACAGCATGGCCGACCGCCAGGGCCGGCCGATGGACGCCAGCTACCGCGAAAAGCGCCACTATTTCGAGCGGCAACCGCACTACCGCTATTTCGGCGTGCTTAACAAACACGGCAAATTGATGGCGTACTGCAACGTCGGACGTTACGGCAACTTCGTCACCTTGTCGCAGCTGCTCGGCTACCGCAACAACGACGGCGTGATGCACCTGATGGTGAGCGACGTCGTCACGCTGATGCTGACGGAACTGCGTGCCGGCCACGGCCCCGAGTTCGTCATGTACGACACCTTTTTCGGCGCCCGGCCCGGTCTGCGCCAGTTCAAGACCATGCTCGGCTTTCGCCCCTACCGCGCCCGTTACAGCGTGCGATGAGACCATCATGCCTCTCCTGCCTACCCTGCCTATCATGCATACGGTCCTGAACCGCCTCTATAGCGACTACCTGATGCCGTCGCGGCTGCGCCATTACGAGGCGCTGCTGCAACAGGCGCGCCACGAAGGCTACCGCCAAACCTCGGTGCGCGCGTGGCTGGCCACGCTGCGCGGCGGGCGCGCCGGCGACGCCCGCGTGCTGGTGCACCGCCACGACATCGACACCGACCTGCCGACCGCGCGCCGCATGTTCGCGCTGGAACAAAAGCACGGCGTGCGCGCCAGCTATTATTTCCGCCTCTCGACGCTCGACTTCGGCTTCATGCGGGACATCGAGCGCTACGGCAGCGAGGCGAGCTACCACTACGAGGAGATCGCCACCTACGCCAAGCAAGCGCACCTGAAGCAGCCGTGCCAGGTGCGCCAGCGCATGGACGAGATCCGCGAGCAGTTCGAACACAACTTCCGCCGCATCGAGCAGCAACTGGGCAGCAAGATGCTGACCGTGGCTAGCCACGGCGACTTCGCCAACCGCCGGCTCGGCATTATCAACCACGAGCTGCTGGCCGACCCGGCGCTGCGCGAGCGCTGCGGCATCGCCGTCGAAAGCTACGACCAGGAATTGCTGTCGAGCTTTGACTTGTACATCAGCGACCGTCCGCATCCGCAGTATTTCCACCCGATGGCGCCGCAGGCGGCGCTAGGCGCGCACCGGCGCATCTGCCTGCTGACGCATCCGGCGCAGTGGCGCACCAACTGGGTCGACAGCAGCCGCCACAACGTGCGCCGTGTGGTCGAGGCGCTACGCTGGTAAGCACTGACAGAGGCACGCCATGAACATTTTGCTGATTAACCACTACGCCGGCTCGGTGCGGCACGGCATGGAATACCGCCCATATTATCTGGCGCGCGAATGGGTACGCGCCGGCCACAAGGTGCGCATCGTGGCGGCGGCGCGCTCGCACCTGCGCGCCCAGCCCCCGGAACTCGACGGCCGGCGCACGCTCGACGAAACCATCGACGGCATCGACTACCGCTGGCACGCGACGCCGGCCTACCGCGGCAACGGCCTGGGCCGCGCCGCCAACATGGCCGCCTTCGTCGCCGCGCTGTACCGGAGCGCGCCCCGACTGGCGCGCGAGTTCCGGCCCGGGCTGGTGATCGCCTCCAGCACCTACCCGGCCGACATCTGGCCGGCGCGCCGCATCGCCGCGCTGGCCGGCGCGCGCCTGGCGTTCGAGGTGCACGACCTGTGGCCGTTGTCGCCGATGGAATTGGGCGGCATGCCGGCGTGGCATCCGTTCATCAAGCTGATGCAGGCAGCCGAGGATTACGCCTACCGCCACGCCGACACCGTCATCTCGATCCTGCCCAAGGCCGGCGAGCACATGGCGGCACACGGCATGGCCCCGCACAAGCTGCACGTGATACCCAACGGCGTCGATCTGGCCGAGTGGGACGGCGCGCCGGACCCGCTGCCGGCGCCGGCCGCCGCCGTGCTGGCCGAGCTGCGCCGCCAGGGCCGCACCGTGGTCGGCTATGCCGGCAGCCACGGCCTGGCCAACGCGCTCGACACGCTGATCGACGCCGCCGCGCTGCTGCGCGAGCTGCCGCTGGCGTTCGTGCTGGCCGGCGCCGGCCCGGACAAACAGGCGCTGCAGCGCAAGGCCGTCGCCGCCGGGCTGCGCCACGTGCACTTCCTGGCGCCGCTGCCCAAGCGCGCCATGCCGGCGCTGCTGCGCCGCTTCGACATCGCCTACCTCGGCTGGCAGCGCCAGCCGCTGTACCGCTTCGGCATCTCGCCCAACAAATTGGGCGACTACATGATGGCGGGCCGGCCGATCCTGCACGCGGTCGAAGCGGCCAACGACCCGGTGCGCGAGGCCGGTTGCGGCCTGAGCCTGCCGCCGGACGATCCGGCCGCGCTGGCGGCGGCGATCCGGCAATTGGCCGACATGCCGGCGCCCCTTCGCGACGAGCTGGGCAGGCGCGGCGCCGACTACGCCCGCACCCATCTGGACTACACGCTGCTGGCGCGCCGTTTCCTGGCCGCCTGCACCGCGCCACGGCACTGATCGTGCCACCACAAGGAGACATCATGACCTCATTCCGTTTGCCGTACCCCGACGCCCGCGATTCAGCCTCAGCGGCCGCAGCGGCCGCCGCCATCCAGCCGGACCCGCCGGCCACCGACCGCACCGGCGGCGGCACCAACGGCTCGCCATGTGGCGTGCCGCACGCCGTGCCCGTTCCAACGCCGCGAGCGGAGCAGGCATTCCTGCCGTTCGCGCTGCCCGATCTGGGCGAGGAGGAGGCGGACGCCGTGCTCGAGTGCCTGCGCTCGGGCTGGATCACCACCGGCGCGGTCAGCCGCCGCTTCGAGCAGGAATTCGCCGACTTCCTCGGCGGCGGCGTCAGCGCCGTCGCCGTCAACTCGGCCACCGCCGGCCTGCACCTGGCGCTCGAGGCGCTCGGCATCGGCCCCGGCGACGAGGTCATCGTGCCGACCATGACCTTCACCGCCACCGCCGAAGTGGTGCGCTACCTCGGCGCAGATCCGGTGCTGGTCGATGTCGACGACGCCACCTTGTGCATCAGCCCCGACGCCATCGCCGCCGCCATCACGGCGCGCACCCGCGCCATCGTGCCGGTCCACTACGCTGGCCTGGCCTGCGACATGGACGCCATCCTGGCATTGGCGAAGCAACACGATTTGCGCGTGGTCGAGGACGCCGCGCACGCCTTCCCCACCTTGTACCGAGGCCGCGCAGTCGGCACGCTCGACAGCGACGCCACCGTGTTCAGCTTCTACGCCAACAAGACCATCACCACCGGCGAAGGCGGCATGGTCGTCTGCCGCGACCCGGCGCTGCTGCAACGGGTGCGCGTGATGCGCCTGCACGGCATCAGCGAGGACGCCTTCGATCGCTACACGTCGCGCCGTCCGGCGTGGTTCTACCAGGTGGTCGCGCCCGGCTACAAATACAACCTGACCGACATCGCCGCCGCCATCGGCTGCCAGCAGCTGCGCAAGATCGAGCGCTTCCTCAAGCGACGCCAGATGTTGGCCGCGGGCTATGCTGAGTGCCTGCGCGACCTGCCGCTGCGCCTGCCGCCGGACGCCGGCGCCGGCGGCAGGCACGCCTGGCACCTGTATCCGGTGCGGCTGACGGCCGAGGCGCCGCTGGCGCGCGACCGCCTGATCGAACTGCTGGCCGAGCGCGGCATCGGCACCAGCGTGCACTACATTCCGTTGCACCGCCAGCCCTACTGGCGCGACCGTTATGGTTTGCGGCCGGACCAGTTTCCGCACGCCGAGGCCAGCTACCACTCACTGCTGACCCTGCCGCTGTACACGCGCATGAGCGACGCCGACCAAGCCCGCGTGATCGCCACACTGACGGAGCTGTTATGTTAACCAAACGGGTGTTCGACCTCGCGGCCGCGCTGGCCGGGCTGTTGCTGCTGGCGCCCGTGATGACGGCGCTGGCGCTGTGGATCAAATGGGATTCGCCCGGTCCGGTGCTGTTTCGGCAGCAGCGGGTCGGCCGCAACGGCGTGTTGTTCAGCATCTACAAGTTCCGCACGATGCGCGCGTTTGCGGAGGATGGCGGCCAGTTGTCGCTGGCCGACGACGAGCGCGCCACCGGTGCCGGTCGCCTGCTGCGCCGGCACAAACTGGACGAACTGCCGCAACTGTTCAACGTGCTGCTCGGCGACATGAGCCTGGTGGGGCCGCGTCCGGAAGTGCCGCGCTATGTCGCGCACTACCCGGCGCCGGTGCGCGACATCGTGCTGTCGGTGCGGCCCGGCATCACCGATTGGGCCGCGATCCATTTCCGCGACGAGGGCGAGATCCTGCGCCGCGCCGCCGACCCGGAGCAGGCGTATCTGCTGAAGGTGTTGCCGATCAAGCTCGATTATTACCAGCGCTATGTTCGGCAGCGCGGCTTGCTGATGGACTTGCGAATCATATGGTGCACGGTGCGGGTGTTGCTGTTCGGCGGTTCGGTACCTGCGGCGGAACCGCGCGGCGCAAACGCCGCCTTGGCGCCGGCCACCGCGCCTGAGACCGCGCCTGCAAATGCGCCGGCCGTTGCGCCAGCCAATGTGCCGGCAGCCGGCCGGAGCGGCGTGCGCGATGGCATCCCGGCGGCCACGCAGTCCGCCACCCGGCTGCCCCGGGCGCGGCTGCTGGCCGAAAGCCGGCTCGGACCGCACGATTGGCAATCCTTGCTGATCTCGCTGGTGCGCGGCATGGCAGCGCTACAGGTGGCCGCCGCGCACCTGCGCGCGCAGGTATTGCCCGACGTGGCCACGCTGGAGAACCCGCCGCCGTGGTATGTCGGCTTGTCGCTTGTGACCGGCTTCGCCCACCAGGCCGTGGTGCTGTTCTTCGTGCTGAGCGGCTGGCTGATTGGCGGCGCCCTGCTCGACCGCATTGGCACGCCGCACGCGCTACGCGATTACGCGATCGACCGCGTCACGCGCCTGTGGGTCGTGCTGGTGCCGGCGTTCGCGCTGATGCTGCTGCTCGGCCTCGGCACCGGCGAGCTCGACGCCGACGCGCCGCGCCTGTCCGGCATCAGTCCCTGGTCCCTGACCACCTTGCTGGGCAATCTGGCGGGCGTGCAAACCATGCTGGTGCCGCCCTTTGGCGGCAATTTCCCGTTGTGGAGCCTGGCCTATGAAACCTGGTACTACGTGCTGTTCCCGCTGTTGGCGCTGAGTTTGATCAAGCGGCCCGGCAACGCCCAGGTGCGGCTGGCGGCGGCCTCGGCCGTCGTGGTGCTGGCGTTATGCCTCAGCTCGGGCATTTTGCTGTATTTCACGATCTGGCTGATGGGCGCGGCCGCCTCGCGCATCCGGCTCGATCTCGGCCGCCTTCAGCAGACGCTGTGCTGGCTGCTGTTCGGCGCGGTGGCGCTGGGCCTGCGCCTGCACGGCCAGGACGGCGACATGGACATGCACGCCTTGTGGCGCGATGCGCTCTACAGCGCGCTGTTTCTGTTATGCCTGTGCGGCGCGGGACGCCGCAACCCGGCGTCGATGCGCCCGCTGGCGGCGCTGGCCACTTTCTTCGCCGGCTTCTCCTTCACGTTGTACGTGATGCATGTGCCGCTGCTGCACATGCTGTCGGCCTACCGTGGCGGCGGACCGCTGTCGGTAGACGACACGGCCAGCATGGTGGTGTACGCCTCCATGCTGGCCATCGTGGTGTCGCTGTCCTACCTGCTGCATCTGCCGTTCGAAGCGCAGACGCACAGGCTGCGCCGGTTCATCAAGCAATTCCTGCCGGGCGCGGCCAGCAGGAAGCTGGGTATGCCCGTGGCGGGCGGGGCCGGATAAAAACCCGGCACCGCCCGCCACCCACAACCCGCTCCTACCGCCCGTTGACGGCTCGGCGCCCTATCACTTGTAGGCGCCGATGCTGACTGGCTGCATCAGCGTGCCCTCGATGTCGTACGCCGGCGCGTACGCGCTGGTGCCGGCGCCCTTGGCGGGCGAGGTGCCGCGCAGGTGCAGGTCCGGCGTGCCGGTGCGCGTGTACGACACGAACTGCGGATCGGCACTGACCGTGCCGGTTGGCTGCAGGCCGTTGCGCAAGCTGTAGTTATAGTTGATGTTCTGGTACACCAGGTTGTTGCGGTAGGTGTTGTGGATACCGGTCGAGCCCTGCTCCGAGATGCCGTAGCGGTTGTCGTAGACGATGTTGTTGACCACGTGTGTGTAGTCGTTGGGGCTGTTGCTGTGATAGAAGTCCCCCGCGCCCACCACAATCCCGATGCTCGAATTGGTCACCGTGTTGTTGGCAACGACAACGTTCTTGGCGTCGTGCCACATGTGGATCGCCGCCTGGGCCACACGGTAGACCACGTTGCCGACGATGCTGCCCGAGGTGCTCAGGTAGATACCCTGCACGAAGTTGCAGCCGGCCGGCCCGATGTCGTGCACCAGGTTGTTGATCACATCGCCCTTGACGCCGAGGTAGTACGAATCGACGCCAATGGCCGCGCCGCCGCCGCCGTTGCACGCGATGGTGGTGGCGATATGGTGCACGTGGTTGTTGCGGATCACATCGTAGGAGCCGCCGTTGTAGATACCGTGGCGCCACAAAGTGCCGCCCTGCGGCTGGCTGCCGTCGATGTCGAAGCCGATGATGTCGACATAGTTGCCGCGGTTATCCCAGGCCGTTTCGCTGGTCGAGCCGGCCGGCGGCACGATCCTGGCGCCCCACTTGGTGGTCGACAGGTAGTAGATGCGGCCGGTCGCGGTGCCGCTGGTGTTGGTGCGGAAGCCGCCCGTGTAGGTGCCGGGCGCGACGTGCACGGTGGTGTTCGGCGCGGCCAGCGCGGCGGCGCGGCCAATTGAACGCAGCGGTGAACCGAGCGCGCCGGAATTGTTGTCCGAACCGGTCGTCGCCACATACAGATGGTTGGCCGTGGCCGGCACCGGGGAAGGCGCCGGGGAAGGCGCCGGGGTCGGCGTCGGGGTGGGTGTGGGCGTCGGTGTCGGCGTCGGCGCGGCGCCAACGTACTCGAACGCGCCGACATCGTCGGCGGCGCCAGCGGGGCGCGGCTTGCCGTCGAAGTCGACCGCCGGCGCGTCGGCGGCGAGGCCCTTGTCGATGGCCGGCGAGGTCGAGCGCAAATGGTAGTCGCCGCCACCGGTGCGCACGTAATTAACGAACTGCGGCGCCGCCGCGATCGTCGCCACCGCGACACTCCTGAGGAGCACGTAGGCGCTGGAGCTCTGCTGGAACATCAGGTTGTTCGCATAAGTGTTGTTCGAGCCGAGGTTGCCTTGTTCGACCACGCCGTACGCGGTGTCGTAGACGATGTTATTCGTCACGCGCGAATTATCGCCGGCCGTCTTGGCGAAGTAGTAATTGCCGCTGCCGACCACCACTCCGATATAGGCGGCGAAGATGGTGTTGTTGGACACGTCGACGCTGGAGGCGTCATGCCACAATCTCACCGCCGCGTTCGAAACGCCATAGATCAGGTTGTTCTTGATGTCGCTGCCGGCGCTGTTGACATAGACACCGAACATCGTTTTGCAACCGTTGGAACCGATGTCGTGCACCATGTTGCCATGCACGTCGTGGGCACTGCCGTTGAAGTAACTGTCGGCGCCGATACCGCCGCCCGACGCGCACGCCGTGCGCCCGATGTGGTGGACGCGGTTGCCGCGCACGCCACCGAACGAGCCGCCGGTATAGATGCCGGTGGTCCACACGGTGCCGCCGCGCACCACGCTGCCGTCGACGTCGAAGCCCTCGATGTCGACGTGGCTACCGCGGTTATCCCACGCCATCGCGGTGGTGGAGGTGGCCGGCGGCACGATCTTAGCGCCCCACTTGACGTCGGAAACATACCTGATGCGCGCCGTGGCCGAGCCGCTGGCGCTGGTGACGAAACCGCCCGCATACACGCCTGGCGCCACGTGCACGATGGTGCCGGCCATGGCCGCCCGCGACGCCCTGGCGATCGTCAAAAACGGCGCGGCCCTGGTGCCCGCATTGCTGTCCGACCCGGTGGTGGAAACGTAGAGTTCGTTTGCCGCCAACGCGCTGTTGTACGTGACCTCGGCGGCCAGCCGAGGGGCTGCTTCCGCCGCCGGCGTTTCCTGGCCGCCGCCGCCGCCGCACGCCGCGAGCAGCACCGCGCACGCGCCAACGCCGATAGTGTTGACGCCACCTTGCGATAGGTTATAGACAGAATTTTTCATCAGACGTTCCTTACTTCATGAATTGAATGAGCAAGGTTTGATCTGCATCAAATTCTATAGTTCAATTCTTTTGGAAAAAAAATTCTGATAAGCTATTTTTCCAATGCAAAACGACCGCCGCGCCGGGGCCGCCGCGCCCGCGCCAAAGCGGGCCGCCATCACTTTCATTGCGACCTGGGTACACTGTGGTTGGTCCCGATCGGTCACCGCGCGGCCTCGCTCCACCCCGCCACGCGGTCAGGCGTCGTTGAACAGCACGCCGTGGGGCGCGACGCCGGCATGGTTGAGGCGCTTGACGGCCGCGCCCAGCTCGTCTTCGGTGGTGACGCCGGCGCGCGCCACCAGGAACACCGCCCCAGCGTGCGCGCCGACGACCAGCGCGTCGGCCGACGCCATCACCGGCGGCGCGGTCATCAGCACGACATCATAATCGGCGACGAGCGCTTCAAGCAAGCTGGACAGATAGTCGTGCCGCATCAGCTCGCTCTGCCGGGGCGGCGCGGCGCCGCACGCGATGAAGTCGAGACGGTCGGCCACGCCGTGGCGCACCGCCTGCCGCGGCGGCAGCGTGCCAGCCAGGCACTCGGCCAGTCCGCCGGCGCCGTCCATGCCGAAATAGTCGTGCAAGCGGCCGTCGCGCAGGTCGGCGTCGATCAGCAAGGTGCGCTGGCCGCCGCACGCCAGCAGCAGCGCCAGGTTGACCGACACGAACGACGCGCCCACGCGCGGCGCCGGGCCCAGGCATGCGACCACGTTGTTGCGGCTGTAAGGCAAGACGAATTGCAGCGCCGCGCGGAACGCCCGCAGGCCCTCGGCGGCGGCGGCGTCGGGCGCCCACGCTTGCAACGGCAATGGCGTCGGCGCCGGCCGGCCGCGCTTGCTTCCCTGCCGCCGCGCGCGGTCCTGGCCGGGGCTGTGCGCAATCGTCGCGTGCACCGCGCCCGCGCCCAGCAGCGCCTCGATGCGCCCGGGCTCGTCGATGCCGCCGCGCAGGGCCTTGCTGGCAAAGGCCAGCAAGGCGCCGAGGAAGATCCCGCTGACCATGCCCAGCAGCACGATCAGCGGCCGGTTCGGCGCGATCGGACGCTCCGGCGCCACCGGCATATCGATCATGCGCACATTGCCGACGCGTCCCACCGCCACCAGCCGCAATTGCTGCGCCGTGTTCAGCAGCTCGGTATACAGGTCGGTGCTGACCTTGACCTCGCGCGCCAGCCGCGCCTGCTCCTGCTCGATCGACGGCAGGCGCTTGATGCGCGCTTCCAGGTCGACGATCTCGCCCCCGGTCTCGGCGCTTTGCTGGTGCAGCGCGCGCAGCAGCGGATGCGCGTCGGTGTAGCGCCCCAGCAGCTCGGCGCGCCGTTGAATCAGCGCGCCGCGCCGCGCCCGCGCGGCCGCCAGCGCATCGAGGGCGATGCGCACTTCCTGCTCCAGGTTGACGGTTGCGTGGGCGCTGCGGTAACCGTTATAGCCGGCCTCGGCGGCCTCCAGCTGCGCCCGCAATACCGGCAGTTGCCGGTCGAGGAAGGTGAGCGTCTTTTGCGCCTCCTCGGTCCGGCGCGACAGGTTTTGCCGCATGTACTCGCTGCCGATCTCGTCCAGGATGGCGTACACCTGGTGCGGGTCGGCGCCGTGCAGCTTGACCGCGATCACGCCGGACTGCTTGCCCTGCTCGGCGATACGCAGCGCGCCCTGGACCTGCTCGATCGCGACCAGCCGCGAGCTGCGCCGCAACAGGAAACGGGCGCCGGGGTTGGCGGCCAGCCGCGTCACCATCAGCTCGACCGGTCCAGCGGCGCCGCCGGCGCGCGCCGGCTGGCCAATGCCGCCCTCCAGCACCACGCGCCCGCTGCCGTCGGCGAGCCGGTAGCGCGCGCCGTCCAGCGCGGTGATAGTGAATTCCTGGTTGTAGAGCGCGTCCGGCACGTCGAAACGGGTGACCTCGATTTTCTCGCCGCCCCACACGTAGCCGCCACGGCCGAACAGGCCGGGCTCGGACAACGCGCCGCCGCTGCGGGCGGCGATCCACTCGCCGCCCAGCGGAAAATAGCGCGGCCGCACGTGGATGTAGAGCCGCAGCGCGTCGACCGCGCGCGCCACCACCAGCCGCGAGCGCAACAACTCCATCTCGGCGATCGCCGCCTTCTTGGTTTCGAACAGCGACGACACATCGTTGAGGATGTTCTTCGACGCGGTCGGGCTGTCCTCCTCCACGTGCAGCAGCATGTCGGCCTCGAACACCGGGCGCGCGGCCAGCGCATAGGCCAGCGCCGCCAGCGTGCAAAAGGCGGCGACGGCGGCGATCAGCCAGCGCCGCCGCAGCAGCGTGTGCAGGTACGCGCGCCACGGCAGCGCGCCGGGATCGCCATCGGGGGGCGGCGCGACGCGCTCGATCAGCGGGGCCGGCGCGGCGATGCCGCGCAGCGAGCGCAGTTGCGCCGAGGTGTCGTAGGCGTCGTTCATGGCCGGCTCGCCGCATCAAGGCCGGCCGGCGCCGACGGCCGACGACAGCTCGCCGGGGAACAGCTGGCTGATGGCGCGGTGCCAGTTGGCCAGCGGCGAGGCCGCCACATAGACCACGTCCTTGGGACGCAGCTCGAAACGCTCGGCCAGGGCCATCGCCCGCGACGGCCGGGCGTCGAGCCGGTATACGCGCGGCCCTTGCGCCGTGCGCCGCACCACGTACACCTTGCCGGCGTCGCCGCTTTGCGGGTTGATGCCGCCGACCTCGCCCAGCGCCTCGCTCAACGTCAGGCGGCCGTCATGCATCGTCAGCGCGCGCGGCTGCAGCACCTCGCCGGCGACGAACACCTTGCTCTCGTCGCGCGGCGGCACCCGCACGATGTCGCCATCGGCCAGCATCACGGCGGCGGCGCCAAGGTTGCCGCCGCCGCGCAGCGCGCGCACCAGATCGATGCTGTGGCGCTTGCCGGCGCGTTCGACGACGATGCGGCTCTGGTCGGCGCCGGGCAACATGCCGCCGGCGCGGTTGAGCGCCTCGAGCAGCGTCATCGGAATATCGTTGATGGCCTGCGCGCCGGGCGTGCGCACCTCGCCGTCGATGTAGACGCGCTGGCTGCGATAGGCTTGCACGCCGAGCGTGACGCGCGGCTCGCGGAAGTAGCGCGCCAGCCGCCTGGTCAACAGGTCGCCGGCCTGCTCGCGCGTGAGCCCGGCGAGCCGCATGGTGCCGGCGAACGGGAACCGCAACCGGCCCTGCTGGTCGATGACGAAGCTGGCGGCCGGTGGTCCCAACCCTGCGGCGGCGCCGTCGACACCCTGCTCGCGCGCGGGCGCGCCGGTCAGCTCGGGATGGTCCCACACCGTGATGGACAGCACGTCGCCCGCACCAAGCTTGTAGACATGAACGCCCGGCCCAGGCCCTCCCGACGTAGGGAAGTGCGGCGTAGGCGCGCCCGGCCCGCTGGCGGGCAGCCCGCCAAGATCCGGGCTGGCGGCGGACGGCTGCTCGCTCTGCTGCTGCTGGGCGTCAACTAATTGTTCGGTGATGGGAATCACGTCGGCGTCGTCCGGCGCCGGCGCGCTGTGCATGCCGGTGGCGCAGCCGCCCGCCAGCAGGCACAGGAACAACGACGCCAACAGGGCGAGCATGGCCGCAGCGCGGTGGCGGATCGATAAAATGAACGAAAAGAATGAAGTGGCGGATTGCGCGACGGTATGCATAAGGACCTCCGGGAAGCTCAACCAGAGTAGTCGCGTGCCGCCAGTCAGCCTTGTCGCGCGTCAAACGCGCTGGCAACCGCCACGCCAGCCCCCCCCCCACCCCGGGGTCAGTGCCGACATTCGGACAAAAGTAATTTATGCGGAACTTTTTTCCGTCGAAGAAGTTCCCCAAGTGTCCGATTGTCGGCACTGACCCCGGTGTGCGCGGTGTGAGGTGGTTACGCGTTGATTACGCGGCGGCCGGCAGCAGGCAGCGATTCGGCGCCGGCATCGGGTGCCTGGCGCGCGCCACCAGCGCCGCCAACTGGCGCGGCGGCAACGGCTTGCTGAACAGATAGCCCTGCATCTCGTCGCAACCGTTGGCGCACAGGAAGCTGCGCTGCTCTTCGGTTTCGACGCCCTCGGCGATCACGCGCAGCTTGAGCCGGTGCGCCAGCCCGATGATGGAACTGGCGATGGCC
>DASVTJ010000450.1:0-7634 GCA_036387635.1 Duganella sp. | reverse complement strand
ACTGTTAATTTTTAAAGAACTTATTCGGTGTTGCCTGCTGAAGAAGCGTTGTGTTCATCAGCGAAGAGGCAAGATTATGAAGCGTTTCGAATATTTCGTCAAGCACTTCTTTTTCTTCTCTTCTTCGCATCACTTAACATTGTCATGTCTTGTTCTGCGAGGGAGCGAACTATAGCAAGGCGTAACAATTTCCGCAAGGACTTTTAGAGCTTCCCTGCAACATCCGGATAAAGCCGTACCAAGGTCGCGGTGGCGATCTTCTTAATGAGCAGCGCGGCCTCGGCGTCGCCCGCCTTGCCGCGGCGCAGATCACGCCACAAATCCACCAAAGCGGCGTCGTGCTGCGCCACCGCCTGTTCGACCTCTTCCTGCCAGAAGGCCGGCGCTTCGTTTTCGACGAAATTGCCGCGACCGCGACCGAAATGCGCCACCGCCAGATAGCGCAAGATGCCCACCACCACCAGATTCCGCATAAAGGTATCGGCAAATTGCACGGCAGGCTGGTTGCGGTCGGTGCTTGAGTTGAATCCCCAGGCCGCGCCGGCGAACGTCAGCGCGCCGACGACGCCACCGACCAAGGCGCCGCCGCCCAACGTCAACCCGCCGGCCATCAGATCGGCCGACAGACCGGTTGCCGCGCCGGACAACATGGCGCCGAGCAATCCGGCCTGCGCCTTATCAATAGGGGCGCGCACGGCGAAGTTTTCGCGTACCCGTTCATTGATCTTGCCGGCGTCGGTAGGATCGAGCTGGTGCAGGATCAGCAATTCACGCGTGGATTCGACCGACGACTGGTTCAGGCGCGCGATCAAGTTGGCCATGGCCCGGTCTTGCCGTTGTTGCTCTTCGTTCTTGCCGATACCGACCACCTTCAGCGCCGACTTGAGCATGCTCGCCGGCGCGTCATCGAGTTCCTCGCTATCCCGGGCCGCCGCCGCCAACTGTTTCGCAAGCAACGTGGTGGCCTGATCGTAGCGGCGCGCGTTGCCCGCTTCCCAAGTCGCGAACAAGCGTGCATAACCGGCTTGCTGCGATGGTTCGAGCAATTTGCCGACCGCGTCATAGAAGACACGCTCATGCACCCAACAGCGCGCAAAGGCATCCAGCGCAAGCACTTCGCGCACGGCCGGATATTGCCTGAGATGATCGCGCCACCTGCCCTGCTCGGCTTGCTCTTCTGCGCCTGGCCTCGGCCGCCCGGTCTGATTCAGCAACACCACCACCGGCTTGCCGATCCAGTCGAGGATCTTCATTTCCGCCGGCACATAGCCGGCATCTTTCGGATGTTCCGAGGAGTTGACCAGATAAAGCACGACGTCCGCTGATTCCTTGGCGGTGCGCAAGGCATTTTGGCTCAGCCAGAACGGCCGGTCGCGGTAGCGGTCCAGCACTTCACGCAGGAACCAGCCGATCGGATTACCCGACTGCCCGAGCCGCTTGAGCAGCCGGACCGAATCGCCGAAACCGGGCGTATCCCACAATTGCAGGCTGTCGCCTTGCGGCGTGGTCAGTAACGTATGCGATTCGGCAAAGATGGTCACGTGGGCGGCGTCGCGCACTTCGCCGATATCCATGCCGACCAACGTCCGCGCCAAGGTGGTCTTGCCGTTATTGGTATGCGAAATCAGCGCGAACTGGATTTGCACCGCATCGGCGGCGTGCGCTGCATCGGATTTGTTTAACGAGACACTCATGCGGCAGCCGACAGTTTCAGCCCGACGCCGGCGTCGAGCGGGTGAAGGGAAGGATGAAGCAGGTTGACCACGGTCGCGGTGGTTTGGTGGAAATGGCAGAATTGCTGCCACAGCGCCGTTCTTTCGGCCAACCCGCGCTGGTCGGCCGGCTCGCCCATGCGCTCCAGATAGGCGGACTCGTCGAGCAGCACGGCGATGCCGCGCGGCGACACCTTGACCAGATAATCGAGGAACGCTCCATGGTTTTCCTTTTCCGGCGTAGCTGTCAAGTTGAACAGCACCGCCGTCATCGTCACGTTGGGATCGTTAAGGTCGACGTCGCGCAAGACTTCCTGCGGCTCTTCGCCATACGACGTCGATGGACGCAGCATCATGCGGCCCTGCTCGCCAAACAGCATGATCGCGACCTGCCCCAGTCCCTGATGGCGGGCCTCGTCGACGGTAAAACTGAAGGGCAGCACGCGCAGCATGCCGCCGGTCGACACGCCGATAGTCTCGTTGAGCTTGCGGAAATAAGGCTGGTCGAGGTCAAGCGGGAAGCGTTTGCTCAAGCGTGCCGCACGCCAGTTGCTCAACAGCGCCAGCACCACACGGGGCAGAACCACCAGCAGGAAAATCGTTGCCGCATATAAATGCACCCAGCGCGCCCCGCCCTCCGGCGCGGTGGTTTGAGGAAACCGCAGCGCTTCGATCTCGGCCAGACTAAATCCTTGCAACTGGAACACGGCGATCGCCGGCGCGAACAAGATCGACAGCAAGCTATGCACCTGCGTGGCATCGAGGAACGTGCTTTCCCAGCCGGCCGCGTATTGCGCCAACAGGCCACGGCCATATAAAGAGGCCACCGCGCCCACGGCGAACATGGCCGCGCTCAGGTGAATGGTGCGGCTCAGGCGGGCGGTCGTCAGCTTGGCGCTCAGTTGCGACCACTCGCCCATAAAGCTCAGCAATCCGGTGGCCAGCACAGGCGGGACCTTGCGCGGCACGGCCAGCTTGCCGACGCTCAAACGACGGATCAGGCCGGATTTCGGCCCGCCGGTGACACGCGCCGGGATAAACAGGCTGATGAACAAGCCTAAGTACACCAGCAGATTCCAGACAATGATCAACAGCAGCGGCGCCGACAGCAAATCGACGCGGTGCGGATCGGTAATACGGTCCAGCGCGGCGCCCAGCGCCAGCGCCAGCAGCGGCAGCAGCCACGCCAGCGCCCGCAATCCGGTGGAGCGCTTGGCAAATCCGGCAAACGCCGGCGTGCGCTCGGCCAGGCGTTTCAGTATCTGTTCCGAGCGTTGCTGCAGAAAATCGTCGGCCGTGACGTCCGATTGCTTGTCCGACGCCTGCCATTGCGCCAGCTCGCGCGCGCTACGGCTGGCATACATGCGGTCGTCTTCGCTGAGCACTTCCTTCTTTTGGTCGGCCATCTCGATGGCGCGCACCAGCACAACGTTTCTGGAAATCTGCTCGTTCATAGTACCCCTGTGTTTAGTCAAAGCGACAACTACACAGGATTGTGACGCACTTTCCCTAATCAGGCCGATTCTGCACGGCGATCGGCCGGCTTGAGCATGCGGTACAGCACATCGACCACCAGCACGGCGATCCAGACCGACCACAAGGTATGCGTGAGGAAATGCGCGCCGCGCAGTTGCTGCATCCAGCCGACGGCAAGACCAAAGGCCAGCATCAGGCCGCCGACCGCCGCCGCCATCCGTGGCCGGTGCGGCAACCAGAACACGGCCAGCGCCAGCAGCCACAGCGCGCTGGACGCGTGTCCCGCTGGCAGGCACTGCCCCGGCGCCACCCCGGCCGGCAGCATTTCCAGCAAGCGCACATACGGCTCGCGGCCGCCGTAACGCTGCAAATCCCAAGGGCAATGCGAATCGCTGAAGTGCTTCAGCACGCTAATCGTGGTCGGCACCAGAATCGCCGACAGCGCCAGCACCCGCGTGCCGGTGCGCCGCGCGGCGTCCCAGCCCGGCCGGGGGCGCGCCCAGTCCCACGCGGCCAGCGCCACGGCGGCCACGCCGAGTATCTGCAAGATCGTCTTCAGGATGCCGTGGTTGAACCCTTCGGCCAGCCAGGCATGACGCCAGGGGAAAGTTCCGCTGGTACGGTCGAACATGGCGTCGGCCAGCGCCAGATCGAGATCGGTGTAGTTGCCGATCCAAATGATCAGCACTGCCGATGCCATTAGGGCAACGTCGATGATGCGCAGCGCGCCAACTGGTTTACGACTGGTTAGCGAGGGTGCAAGCATGGAAAATATCGAGTCGAGGGTTGTAGACGGCGGTACTGATGTTGAGCATGCCAAGGAATGAATGAAACACATTGTCGTGCGAAAACTCCTGGCCGCGCCGCGCTTCCAGGCAACGCTGGTCCAGATTGAAGCGGTCGCGGTAGTTTTGGTCGAGCCATAACATGAACGGAACGTGGCGCTGTTCCTCCGGCGAAATGAAATACGGCGCGCCGTGCAGATAGATGTTCTTTTCGCCCAGCGATTCGCCGTGGTCGGAGAAATACATCAGGGCGGTGTCGACGTTGTCGGCGGCGCCGCTGGCGCGCAGCAGGTCGATGGTCTTGCTGAGGAAATAATCGGTATAGGCGATCGTGTTGTCATAGGCGGCGACGATCGATTCACGCGAGCACTTTTCCAGTTCGTTGCTCTTGCAGACCGGACCGAACTTCTGGAACGACGCCGGGTAGCGTTTCCAGTATGCAGGGCCATGGCTGCCCTTCTGGTGCAGGACGATCACCAGATCCTGCTTGGCGTTGCGGATGATTTCCGGCAGGCCTTGCAGCATGCGCTCGTCATAGCACTCGTCGCCGCTGCAGAACGGATCGCCGGCTTTCGGCTGCGACATGTCTTCATACGTCACGCGGTCGCAGACGCCTTTGCAGCCGGAATTATTATCGCGCCACAACACCTGCAGGCCCGCGTGGCGCAGCACGTCGAGCAAGCCTTCTTGCGCCTTGGCCTTGTCCTCGGAGTAATCGACCCGGGCGAAACCGGAAAACAGGCAGGGAACGGAGATGGCGGTGGCCGTGCCGCACGATTGCACCTGGCTAAAGTTGAGCAAGCCTGGCTGGCGCGACAGCAGCGGATTGGTGTCGCGCTTGTAGCCGTTGAGCGAGAAATTCATCGCGCGGGCGGTTTCGCCCACCACCATGATGGTCACGGTGCGGCGTTTCTCTCCCGCCCACAGCGTGCCCTTCATGGCGTCGCTGCCCAGCGGTGCGATCACGGTGGCCCGTGCCAACTTATGTTTGAAAAACGAGTTACCGGCCTGGATGACGTTGGTCGGCGTCAGCAGGAAGCGCATTTGGCGATACTCGCGCACGGCTGGCGCCAGTGTCTTGAAGAACCCCATCATCAGCACGCCGGCGATCATCAGCGAGACGACGATCACGGCCGGGTTGAGCAGCAGCGCACGGCGCCACGTTGGAAACTCCAGCGGCAGGCGGTACACCAACACCGACGGCAACACGCCAAGCACGACGATCGTCAACACCAAGCTCCAGCTGAGCAGCTCGGTTGCCTCGTGCACATCGGTCTCGATCACGTTTTGCATCATCGCGGCATCGATGGCGATGCCGTAGCGGTTCATGAAATAGCTGCTGGCCGCCGTCACGAAAAACAGCACGATCAACACCGGCTTGATGACGTAGCGGAAACTAAACAGCGTCAGGCAAGCGTTGAATGTCAGCGTCAGCAACGTGAACGAGGCGATATACAGCGGCACATTGTCAAGCTGGACGCCGCCGGTGGCGACGAAGAACGTTCTCCAAAAGCTAAAGTTGTACACAAGTACAAGGAAGGCGGCCGCCGCCAGTGTCAGATGGTGGACATTCACGCGCGGCAGACGCGGCAGCGTCGTGAACCGCAGCAACGGCAGCAAGCGCGGATGATGACTAAGCGTTAAGTTCGGATGTAAGTTCAACGGAGGCTCCTAGAATCCAGCCTCTACCTTACAAACCCGTCGGTCAACTCCGCGTCAACGATGCGTTAAGTTTACGTTAAATTCCCTAAGGAAATCGGATTTCAAACACGCTGCCGCCGCCGACACGCTCACTGTAGGCCAGATGCGCTCCAAGATAAACGCAAATACGCTGCACCAGCCCCAGCCCGAGACCGGTGCCGGACGATCCGCCGGCGTTGGCGGGGATCGCCTCGTTCAACAGGCGCGCGCGGGCGGCGGCGGGCAGGCCGGGGCCGGTGTCCTCGACAATGAGCGAGCGGCCGGACAGGCGCACGATCACCTCGCCCTGCATCGTATACAGGCAAGCGTTGCGCACCAGGTTGCCGATGGCGGCGATTAACAGTTCGCGCGGCGCGTGGATCAGGAAGTCGTCGCCGCCAGCGTAGTGGAGCGTCAACGGCTTGGCGGCGGTCAAGGTTTGGCAGCGCGCCGCCTCCTCGCTGGCCAGCCCGCCGGCCGACACCGAAGTCATCTCCAGCATGTCCGGCGAACGCGCCAGACGCAGCAGCACGGTGACGGAGTCGGAGGCGTCCCGCGCGGCACGGTAAATCCGTTCGGAGGCGGCGTGGATGACCGGGTTTTCATGCGCCTGCGTCATCAGGATTTCCGCCGCGCCGGTGATCACCGTCAGCGGCGTGCGCAATTCGTGGCTGACGTCGCCGGTGAAAAAGCGCTCGCGGTCGAGAACTTCGGTCAATTCGCTGGTTCGGGCGGCAAAAGCGCGCGCCAGGATGCCCAGCTCGTCGGGGCTGTCCTGCAACGGCAAGTCGGCGCGGCGCGCCTGCACCGCCGAGGCCAGCGCCATGATCGGCGTGACCAGGCTGTTACCGATGTAGGCGCCGAACATCATCGAGCAAATCAGGAAGCCGATGAAGCCGATGGCAAACATGCCATAGACCACCAGCTCGATCTTTTCATAGGCGCTGGCGTGATCGACCACGACAAACCGTCCGGTCAGGTCCTGCCCGGACCAGACATGCAAATCGACGCCATCGACGGTGATTTCGGTGGCGCCGTCGGGCAAGCCGCGCAGCGACAGCGGAATCTCGGCGTCGTGATGGAAACTCAGGCCGGCCGGCATTTCCACCGGCAAATTGCCGGCGTGGCGCGGCGACGCCCAGGCCGCCACCTCCTGCAAACGCTCGTCGACGAGCCGTACTTCGATGCCCTCCACCGCCACGGCGGCGATGACGGCGAAAAACAGAATGCCTGCGGCGGCAAACATCAGGTAAGCAATAACAATACGGCGACGCAAGGATTTAAACGGAGGCATCAGACGCTAGCAATTTATAGCCGATGCCCGGGACGGTGCGGAGCATGGCGAATTCATAAGGTTTATCAAGTACTTGGCGCAGCGCATGGATATGCGTGCGCAGGGCGTCGCTGTCGGGTCGGTCGTCGCCCCAGACTTCGTGTTCGAGCAACTCGCGCGGCACCAGCTTGGGCGCTTGCGTCATCAGGCACTTCAAAATGGTATAGCCGGTCTTGGTCAGCGCCAGCGGCGTGCCGGCGCGCTTGACCTCGAACTTTTCGGTATCGAAGCGCAACTCGCCGACGCTGAGCACGGCGGCGCCGGTGGTCTGGCCGCGCGCGCGCCGCAACAAGGCGTTCAGGCGCACTTCCAGCTCGACCAGCGAAAACGGCTTGACCAGATAGTCGTCGGCGCCGCTGTCGAAGCCGGCGACTTTGTCCTCCAGCGTATCGCGCGCGGTCAGCATCAGCACCGGCGTGGCGTCGCGCAACTCGCTGCGCAACTTCTGGCACAACTCCAAGCCCGTCATCCCCGGCAGCATGACGTCGAGCACGATGACGTCGTACTCGTGCTGCGCCGCCAGCGCCAGGCCGGCATAGCCGTTGGCGGCCGAATCGAGCACGTGGCCCTTGGCCTCGAGGAAGGCGTACAGGTTGGCCAGGATGTCGGGATTGTCTTCAATAATCAGAATGCGCATGTAAGCCTGTT
>DASVTJ010000449.1:0-3390 GCA_036387635.1 Duganella sp. | reverse complement strand
GCCTGCCAGATCCAGTCCTGGTTCGGATGCCAGTGGCGCACGTCTTCTTTCCAGATCACGTGCATATTGGTTGGCGGGTGCGCGGCCAGGTGGGCCTTGGCCGGCTGCACCGCCGGCGCGTAGCGCGAATGCCAGCTGGTGAACAGGCTCACCCCCTTGGCCACGGCCAGCGCCTCGAGGTCGGCCACTTCCGACAAGGTCGCGCCGGGCGGCTTTTCCAGGAACACGTGCTTGCCGGCCGACAGGGCCACGTGGGCGGCGGCGTAACGGTATTGCGGCGGCATGCACAGCGAGACCGCGTCGATCTCGGGCATCGCGGCCAGCATCTCCTCGATCGACTTAAAGCCCGGAATGCCGTCGATGGTGTTGTTGCGGCTCGCCGAGGCGACCAGGGCGAAGTCGGCATTGGCCGTGATCGCCGGAACATGCTGATCGTGGACGATCTTACCAACGCCAACGATGGCAAGTTTAATTGGTGACATAACAATCTTTCTTAAAGTGAATTACGCGCGACGTTATCCTACGATACTCGTCGTCGCTGGACCAATCATTTTTATCACTACAAATATACTCAAATGGCATGACGAATTAGCAGCAGATTCCCGTGCCTCAATTATAAGTGAGGCGCTCGTACAACTCATCCATAGATAAATGCATTTCCGATAAGAGTGTGGTTGAAAATGCAAATGAAAAAATGCTACTATAATTTTCGTAGCGCCTTCACTTTATCCCTTCTTTTTGTCAACCAAACTTTAGCCGAGGATCAATATGAAATTGAAATCTGTTGTTGCAACCGCCGTACTGGCCGCAGCGTCGTTCAGTGCTTCGGCGGCCACGTATGACCTGGGTACACTGAACCCCGCCGGGTTCGACACGCTGTTCGACACGTCCGCCGATTTCGGCGCCAACGAAGCCATTAACGACACCTGGACTTTCACGCTGCTGACACCATCCTCCACGTCGTTCTCCGCGCTGCAAACGTTCGCCACCTCCGCCGGCCAGATCATGAACTTCTCGGCGGTGTTGAACGGCGTGAGCTTCGGCGCGCCAACGCTGGAGGCCGGTTCGCAAACGCTGAGCTGGACCGACTTCCTGGCCGCCGGCCAGTATAGCGTCAGCATCACCGGCATGACCGGCCTGGCCGGCGCGCAGTACGGCGCCACCGTCTCGGCCCAGCCGGTTCCCGAGCCGGAAACCTACGCCATGATGCTTGGCGGTCTGGCTCTGCTGGGCGCCGTTGCCCGTCGCAAGGCAAAAAAGTAAACGCCATAACAAATGTCAGTGCAGTGTGTTAGCGCGACCGACGATCTTCCCTGCGGAGATCGATGGCGCGCTTTTTTTTGCCCGGCCGGTGCCCGCTTGGCCCGTATGCTGTGTAGCGAACATAACAGCAGGAAATAAAACCTTACAATCAGCAATCACTGATATTGTAAGGAAAACCCCAAATGAAAAAGCTCATGCTGGCCTTCGGCGCGGTCCACGCGCTGATCGCGCTATTGTTTACCTGCGCCGCACTGTTCCTGATCACCATTAGCGCCAACATCGGCTGGCACGCCGCCACCGGCGAGTTCAGCCTGGCCGCCGCCCAGGAAGTCATCGAGGCCATCGGCATCCTGGCCGCCGCCGTCGTGGCGCTGCAAATCGCCGAGACCATTGTAGAAGAAGAAGTCGTGCGCGACGCCGACATCAGCGCGCCGACACGCGTGCGCCGCTTCCTGTCGCGCTTTTTCGTGGTGGTGGTCGTGGCCCTGGCGATCGAGGCTTTGGTGGCCGCGTTCCATGCCGTGCACGACGATCTGAGCGGCCTGGTCTACGTCGCCGCGCTGGTCGCCAGCGTCGGCGTGTTGCTGGCGGCCTGGGGAGTGTTCGTCCACTTGAACCGCTCGGCCGAGGAACTCGAGCCGGAAGCGATGCAGGAAGCCCAGTCGGAAGACCATAAAGTCCAGGCTTAACCGGTCCGATACACACCCCGGCGCCGCGCCGGCGCCACGTTGGCGCCACGCCGTTGCCGATGCCGGCGCCGGTTCCAGCGCCGCCCGACCGTGGTGTGGGCGGATAGACACTATTTCTCGCCGCTGTGCCATATCGAAAAAGATATAGGAGCTTGTCATTTATTCATTGGCAAGAGTGGGCAAATGGCTCTACCATAATCCTCCCACTTGTTGGAAAGGAAAGATTTATGGCAGCGCCAATTTCATCTGCTCGCACAGCGGAGACAATTTCGTCTCCCGTCGTCAGCTACCGTGCGACGATGTCGCTGCTTGCAAGCTTGTTCTTTACCTGGGGTTTTATCACGGTAATTAATAACACGCTGCTGCCGCACCTGCGAAGCGTCTTCGACCTGAACTACACCCAAACCACGCTGATCGAATCGGTCTGGTTCATCGCCTATTTCGTCGCATCGATTCCGGCCGCGCGCCTGATCGAGCGCATCGGCTACAAGAAATCGATGGTGGTCGGCCTCGGCATCATGGCCGCCGGTTCGCTGATGATGATCCCGGCCGCGCGCATGCCGTCCTATCCGGTCACCCTGTTCGCGCTGTTCGTCATCGCCTGCGGCATCGCCCTGCTGCAAGTGGCCGCCAATCCGTACGTCGCCGTCGTCGGTTCGCCGCAGACCGCCTCGTCGCGCCTGAACCTGGTGCAGGCGTTCAACTCGCTCGGCACGACGTTCGCGCCGCTGTTCGGCGGCTACCTGATCCTGGGCCGCTCCAACTCGGGCACGCTCGAAGCCGGCCAGGTGCTGACCCAGGCCGAACGCCTGGCCGACGCCCAGGCGGTACAGCTGCCGTACCTGATCGTCGCCGGCGTGCTGATCGTGCTGGCCGTGATCATCGCCCGCTTCCCGCTGCCGGAGATGAAGTCTTCCAGCACCAGCCGCGTCACCAAGGAACAGCGCGGCAAGCACTCGCTGTGGCGCCACCGCAACCTGGTGTTCGGCATCCCGGCAATCTTCATCTACCTGATCGCCGAGATCGGCGTGGCCAACCTGTTCATCAACTTCGTCTCGCAGCCTGAAATCGGCAACGTCAACCACCAGACCGCGTCGACCTATCTGTTCATCCTGTGGGGCGGCATGATGGTCGGCCGCTTCGTCGGCGCTGCGCTGATGCGCACCGTCTCGGCTGAAACCGTGCTGGCCGGCGCCAGTATCGGCGCCGCCATCGTCATGCTGATCGCCACCTTTACCACCGGCCACGTCGCCATGTGGGCGCTGATCTCGGTGGGCCTGTTCCACTCGGTGATGTTCCCGACCATCTTCACGCTCGGCATCAAGGGCCTGGGCCCGATGACGGAAGAAGGCGCCGGCTTGCTGATCATGGCCATCGCCGGCGGCGCGCTGGTGGTGGTGCAGGGTTGGCTGGCCGACATCTACGGCCTGCAGATGTC
>DASVTJ010000448.1:0-10782 GCA_036387635.1 Duganella sp. | reverse complement strand
GCGCAGCGTGCGCCACTCCGGCTGGGGCATCGCGATGTTGACGCTGGTCGGCACGATCAGCCACGAAGCTTTGCATGCGGTCGTCGGCTGGGTCTTTCGCGCCAGGCCCACGTCGTTTTCCATCATTCCCAAAAGGCAGAGGGACTGCTGGGTGCTCGGTTCGGTCAGCTTCAGAAACCTCAATATCTGGAATTCGGCGCCGGTCGCGTTCGCGCCGCTGCTGCTGGCGTGGGTCGGGTGGTTCGCCTTCCGACATTGGACCGGGCCGGCGTTCGATTCGGGCCACTATATTAGCTGGGTGCTGTCCGGGTATATCGTAGCTGTCTGCCTGTTTTCCTGTATTCCTTCACATATCGATTTCAGGATGGGAGCGCTTTCGGGTTTGATGTATGCGTGTGTCGCCGGCTTGTTGTGGGCGGTGGTAACCGTGGCATAATAAGCAAGCTTTACTTTCTGAAAGCTACCGTCAAGCCGGTCCGCGCTGTCGAAAGAACATCCTGTGAAATATATTTTTAGCATTATCGCGGCGTTTGCTTGTGCGAGCGCGCACGCGGCCGCCTGGCAGCCTGCCGCCGGACACCAGCAAATTCCACTTTGGCCGGGCGCCGTTCCCGATGCGAAGCCAGCACCGGGGCCGGAAGACATGCGGCTGCGGGAAGACAAGCCGGTGGCCGGAAAACCCTGGCAGGAGATCGAAAACGTCACGCGTCCGACGATGACGATCTACTCGCCCACGGGCAAGAACAGCGGCGCCGCGGTGATCGTCTTCCCGGGCGGCGGCTATTGGCATCTGGCGATCGATCTGGAAGGCACCGAGATATGCGACTGGCTCACGTCCACCGGCGTGACGTGCGTGCTGCTGAAATACCGGGTGCCAGGCTCCGGCCCGCACTGGGATCAAATCCATAACAAGCGCGTGATTCCAAAGGTGAACACGGCGCTGCAGGATGCGCAGCGCGCCATCGGGCTGGTCCGCCACAACGCTGCCGAATGGAAAATCGATCCGAAAAAGGTCGGCGTGATCGGCTTCTCGGCCGGCGGCCATCTGGTCGCCGCGATCAGCACCAATCAACAACGCATCTATGCGCCGGTCGACGGGGCCGACAAGGAGAGCGTGCGGCCCGACTTCGCCATCGCGCTGTACCCGGGGCACATGTCGGTCAACTATCTGGAGGACATGTCCAGGATCAATCCGACCATCCGCGTCACCAAGGAGACGCCGCCGACGTTCCTGGTGCACGCGCAGAACGATCCGGTCGACCCGGTGGAGTTTTCACTGCTTTACTACGCGGCGCTGAGGAAGGCGAACGTACCCTCCGAGATCCATCTGTTCGCCGAAGGCGGCCACGCGTTTGGCCTGCGTCCGACCAAATTCCCGATCAGCAAATGGCCGAAGCTGGTCGAAACCTGGCTCGGAACGATCGGAATGATTCCCGAGAAATAACAGCGCGGCGGGGCGCGCTACCGCTGGCACGCCGGTGCTGTCAGGGCAAGCGGCTTGCCGGCCAGCGCCACGCGCCAGCGGAGTGAGTTCTAAAGTTTTCTCCTGGCTATGGCATGGCTGCTGCCTTTCCGCGAGTTGAACGTGCCCGCCCAACCATCCCTCGTGCGTCGATCCTAGTGCTTCATCGCCGCGCTGTTCAGCGGACGTACCGTCGCTTCCACCTCCAGCTTGGTGCGCACTTTCTGCGCGTCTTCCACTTCCAGCGTCAGCGGGACCTTGTCGCCGTCCTTGAATTGCTGTTTCACGTCGAGCAGCATCAGGTGATAACCGCCCGGCGTCAGCGCCACCGCCTGGCCGGCCGGTAGCGGCAACGCGGGGACGTGGCGCATCTTCATGACGTCGCCGACCATCTTCATTTCGTGCACTTCGACCGTGCCGGCGGCGGGCGAGCTGGCGCCCACCAGCCGCACATCCTTGGCCGAGGTCAAGGTCATGAAGGCGCCGGTGGCTTTTTGCTGCGCGACGGTGGCGCGCACCCACGGTTGGGCCACGGTGACCTGCGACCAGGCGGGGGCGGCGGCGAGCAAGGCGGCGCCAAGCATCAGGGAGATAACTGGTTTCATTCGAACAGTCCTTTCAGAAAACTGGTGGGTCGTTTCGGGGCCATCAACTTGCGCAGGTCGTCCGCGCATTGCTGGGCCGTTTGGTCGTGTTTGAAGGCCAGGCGGATTTTGCCGTCGGCGTCGAACACGTAGGTGATGGCGGTGTGGTCCATCGAGTACGACGCGCCGCTGGGCACTTTGCGATAGAAGATCTTGAAGTCGGCGGCGGCCTTGGCGGTCTGCTCGGCGTTGCCGCGCACGCCGACGAAGGTCGGATCGAAGGCGCGCATGTACTCGGTCAGCAGCGCGCCGGTGTCGCGCTCGGGATCGACGGTGGCGAAGACGACTTGCAGCTTGTTGCCGTCGGCGCCCAGCAGCCGCTTGACTTCGACCGCGCGCGACAAGGCGGTCGGGCACACGTCCGGGCATTGCGTGAAGCCGAAGAACAGCATCACGGTCTTGCCCTTGAAGTCGCGCAGCGAGGCCGGCTTGCCGTCGGCGTAGAACAGCTTGTAGTCGGGGCCGATGGCCGCGCCGGTGACGTCGATGCCGTTGAAGGCCGGCGCCGCCATGACCGGCGCGGCGGGCAGCGCTGCCAGCGCCGCCACAATGGTGGAAATGAAGTAACGTCGTTGCATAGATATCCTGTTGGTCGTGAAGAACGTACGCGTGCAGGCGCGACCCGATGGCGGCGTGGCGTCGATGCTCAGCGTGTGTTTCCGAATTTCCGAAAAAGATCAGGACAGCGACGGCGGTCCGCGCGGCTTGGCGCTGGACCAACTGGACAACGGTAACGGCGACAGGTAATTGAAGAACGGATAGACGTCGTGGCCCGCCCACAGCGCGATCGGCGCCGGCACGGAAGGCGGCGGTGCGGCAGGGCTGGCGTGGGTGGCGCAAAACACGCAGTGCTTCATCGCGTGCAGCGGCATGTCCGGCGTGCGCTTGCCCGGCGTGGCGCTGCAAATCTCGAAGGCCAGCGGATCGCGCAGCAGCGTCGACATCGCCTGGCCAAGCGTCGGCGTCAACAGGTTCAGCAGGATCGCGATGCAGACGATCCAGCTGGTTTGGCGCCGGTGCTTGAAGAGTGTACCCATGCGCCGATTATAGTTTAAAAAGCGTAAATAAAAAAAGCCGCCACCGTTTGCGCGGTGGCGGCCTTGCCGGTATCGTGGCCGGTGCCGGAGCATGGCTCCGGCGTTGGCTGACGGGAATTACTTCAACGCCAGATACTCCGGCTTGTCGTGGCGCAGGGCCGGTGCGGCGTGGGCGCTGTCCAGCTTGAAGATGCGCACCACTTGCTCCAGCTCATGCGCCTGGTCTTGCAGCGCGTGGGCGGCGGCGGCCGCTTCCTCGACCAGCGCGGCGTTCTGCTGCGTGACCTGGTCCATCTGGGCGATCGCCTCGTGCACCTGGCCGATGCCGGCGCGCTGCTCTTCGCTGGCGCTGCTGATCTCGGACATGATATCGGTCACGCGGCGCACGCTGTCGACCACTTCGCGCATTGTCGTGCCGGCTTGCTCGACCTGGCGGCTGCCGGCGTCGACCTTGCTGACGGAGTCGTCGATCAGCGCCTTGATTTCCTTGGCGGCGGTGGCCGAGCGTTGCGCCAGGTTGCGCACCTCGGAGGCGACGACCGCGAAGCCGCGGCCCTGTTCGCCGGCGCGGGCCGCTTCGACGGCCGCGTTCAGCGCCAGGATGTTGGTCTGGAAAGCGATGCCGTCGATGACCGAGATGATGTCGACGATCTTGCGCGACGATTGGTTGATCGAGCCCATCGTGTCGACCACCTGCGCCACCACTTCGCCACCCTTGACGGCGATGCCGGAGGCGGCCAGCGCCATCTGGTTGGCCTGGGCGGCGTTGTCGGCGTTTTGCTTGACGGCGCTGCTCAGCTGCTCCATCGACGCGGCCGTCTCTTCCAGGCTGGAGGCTTGTTCCTCGGTGCGCGACGACAGGTCCAGGTTGCCGCTGGCGATTTCGGCCGACGCGGTGGTGATCTGCTCGGCGCCCATGCGGACCTGGCCGACCACGCTCGAGAGGTTGCTGCTGATGCCGTTCAAGGCGCGCAGCACCAGGCCGATCTCGTCCTTGTTATGGATTTCAAGATGCACGTCCAGGTCGCCCTGGGCGATGCGGGTGGCGGCCGCTTCGGCGCGGGCCAGCGGCCGCGACACCACCGAGCGCACCAGCAGGAACAGCGCGCCCGCGAAGATCACCAGCGCGCCCAGGCCGATCAGCGCGTAGCGGTTGCGCAGGCCGACCGCTTCGCGGGTGATTTCCTCGCTGTAGGTGCCGCCGACGATGAGCCAGTTCCAAGGTTTGAAGGTGTGGAACTGTACCATTCTTTCGCGCAATTCCTTGCCGTCGGCGTCGGGCCAGTCGTAGGTCAGGTGGCCTTCCTTGGCCTCGATCATGTCCTTGATGAACGGGCGGCCGTCGGCGGTTTTGCGCTCGATCAGGTTTTCCCCTTCGCGGGAGGGATGGATCAGCATCTTGCCCTGGTCTTTGCCGGTCGCGGCGTTGAGCACGTACACATAACCGGTGTCGCCGACGGTGATGGCCTTGATTTTTTCCTTCAGCATGGCCATGTTCTTGGAAATATCGAGGCCGATGAACAGCACGCCGATGACCTTGCCGCTGGCGTCCTTGATCGGATCGTACTGGGTGATGTATTGCTTGCCGAACAGGGTGGCCAGGCCGATGTAGGTATTGCCGGCGCGCAGCGGGGCGTAGCTCAGGTGGGCATGGTCGAGCTGGGTGCCGACGGCGCGCTCGCCGTTCTCTTTCTTCAGCGACGTGCTCACGCGTATGAACTCTTCGCCGTCGGCGGCGAAGATGGTGGCGAGGACGCCGGTCTCGTGAGTGAACTTATCGGGAATGCTGAAGTCCATATTGAGCGTCTTGCCGTTGTTGATCAGCGACGGCGTCGGTTTGCCGGCGATGTCGACCTTGGTGGCGGTGTCGAGCGTGAATTTGCCGTCGCCGAAGCCGGCCGCGAACAAACGCGCAAAGCTCGACGCGTCGTTGGTCATGGCGTTGTTGAATACTTCGACGGTGTTGCCGATGCCGCTGAGGGAATTGGCGATGTTGGACAGGGCTCGCTCCTTGAGCATCGACGAGGTGCTCATGTTAATCAGGCTCAGCATGATCGCGAGAATAACGCTGATCAGGGCGAAGGTGAAAACGGTGATTTTGGTGCCAACGCCCCAGACACGGGGATTGATAGAAAATGTGCTCATGGCTCTCTTTAGAGAAAAGTCTTGCTGTTGGGTGCGCCCGGAAAACGAGCATGCTCCGGGGAAGCGACTGCGTAAGGCTAAAAACATAGAGCCTCACGAGTTGGAGGCGCGGGCACCGCCAAATGGCTGCGTGGCGGGCCGGTGGATAACTGAACTAGACAAGATGATAGCAGAATTTTTCTGCGAGGCAATATGTATTTGTGCGTACCGGCAGTGTTTAACTATTGAAAATAATAATTAAAAGCACAGGTTTTTGAAGTCGCCGGATATTGATTCAGTGCGTTGGCGGCGGATAAAAAGCGATTTTCAGTCACTCTTAAGCTTGTACAGGGAAACTCCGTCTTCACTATGCTGTGTTGCGGCTGCTATCCTGTAGAATAAAATCGTGCAACGCCAGCCATTGAGTGAGGCTACGGCACCACACTACCGTAACAGCGCATCACAGAATTGCATGACCGATTAATGGATTATTACGTTCCGGAGTAAAGCCGATGAAGAAGCAAATGCTGTTGGTGGCCGTTATTGCGGCCCTGTCAGTCCAGGCCGGCGCAGCCGTGCCGGAAAAAGCGGCAGAAACCCCACTCAAGCCCCAGGTAGGTCAGGCACAGGCGGCCGTATGGGCCTCGCGCGTGCTGGGCAAGTTGCATTACAAGGCCGTGCCGTTGGACGACGCGATGTCGGAAAAGATTTTCGACCGCTACTTCAAGTCGCTCGACTCGGAAAAGCTGTTCTTCACGCAGGCCGATGTCGACCAGTACGCCGTGGTGCGTACCCGCCTCGACGACGCCATCAATGGCGAGAACCTCAGCGTGCCGTTCGCCATCTTCAACCTGTACCAGCAACGCCTGAACGAGCGCATCGCCTACGCACGCGAGCTCGTCAAGACCAGCAAATTCGAATTCAATTCCGACGAAAGCTACCAATACGACCGCGAAAAGGCCGAGTGGACCAAGAACGACGCCGAAGTCAAGGAACTGTGGCGCAAGCGCGTCAAGAACGAATGGCTGCGCCTGAAGCTGGCCGGCAAGGATGACAAAAGCATCCGCGAAACGCTCGACAAGCGTTACGAGAATTATCTGATTCCGTCGCGCAAGCCGACCAACGAGGACGTGTTCCAGATCTTCATGAACGCGTACGCGATGTCGATCGAGCCGCACACTAATTACCTCGGTCCGCGCGCGGCCGAGAACTTCGACATCGCCATGCGCCTCTCGCTCGAAGGTATCGGTTGCGTGCTGCAAAGCCGCGACGATTACACCGTCGTGCGCGAAGTGGTGCCGGGCAGCCCGGCCGGCCTGTCGGGCAAGATCAAGGTCGGCGACAAGATCGTCGCTGTCGCCAAGGACGAGAAGACCCCGCTGACCGAGGTGCTCGGCTGGCGCCTGGACGACGTCGTCGCGCTGATCCGCGGTCCGAAGGACTCGACCGTCAAGCTGGAGATCATTCCCGCCGACGCCGGCCCCGACGGCAAGCACGCGTTCGTCTCGCTGGTGCGCCAGAAGATCAGCATGGAAGAGCAGTCGGCCAAGAAAACCATCTTCGAAGTCAAGGATGGCGCCGCCAAGCGCCGCGTCGGCGTGATTTCGCTGCCGACGTTCTACCAGGACTTCGAGGCGCGCCGCAAGGGCGACAAGGACTTCAAGAGCGCCACGCGCGACGTCGCCCGCCTGCTAGGCGAGCTGAAGAAGGACAAGGTCGACAACGTGTTGATCGACCTGCGCAACAACGGCGGCGGCTCGCTCAACGAGGCGGTCGAACTGACCGGCCTGTTCATCGACAAGGGACCGGTGGTGCAGCAGCGCACCGCCGACAACAAGGTCGAGGTGGAAAGCGACACCAACGCCGGCATGGCGTGGGATGGCCCGCTGGGCGTGCTCATCAACCGTGGCTCGGCGTCGGCGTCGGAGATTTTCGCGGCCGCGATCCAGGATTACGGCCGTGGCATCATCATCGGCGAGCCGAGCTTCGGCAAGGGCACGGTGCAAACCTTGTTCGGGCTGGACCGTTTCTCGCAGAGCGAGAAGATCAAGTACGGCGAGTTGAAGTTCACGGTGGCGCAGTTCTTCCGCATCAACGGCGGCACCACGCAGCTGCGCGGCGTCACGCCCGACATCAAAATGCCGACGATGGCCGACGCCGATACCTTCGGCGAGTCGAGCTACGACAACGCCTTGCCGTGGACCTCGATCAAGCCCGCCGTCTACATTCCGGCGGGCGAGTTGAAGGAAATCGTGCCGATGCTCAATAAACGCCACGACGCCCGCATCGCCAAGGACAAGGACTTCCAGTACCTGGCCGAGGATATCGCGCTGGCCAAGAAGCAGCGCAAGGAAAACGCGATTTCGCTGAACGAAACGGTGCGCCGCAAGGAGCGCGAGCAGCAGGAAGCGCGCGCCAAGCTGCGCGAGGCGCGGTTGCTATCGAATACGCCGGGCGCGGACGATCCGATCCTGGTGCCGGACCCGAAGGACGCGCTGAACAAGGCGATTTCGGCCAAACCGGCCAGCGGCAAGGCGGCGCCGGTGCCGAAAGTGGCCGGCGTGCGCGGCGCGTTGCGCAGCGACGACGGTTTGCAGGGCGCCGAACGTTCGCTGGCGGCCGAGCTGGAAGCGGAAAAAGCGGCCAAGGCGGCCAAGGATGTGCTGCTGAACGAAGCGGTGCACATTCTGGCGGACGAAGTGGCTTTGCTGAAAACCGACACCCGCATGGCTTCGCGCGTGCTGCCGTACGCCGCCGACGTCAAGTAAAAGTGGACCGTTCCAGGGGCGCATGCCCTTGGAATTGCCGCAAGGATACATGTTATGCCTTTGGTGAATGTCCAGTATTCCAAATAACAATTGGATATAAATGGCGCGCTGCGGCATCATTCTTCTGTCTCCTCTATTCTCCTCCAAGGAAATAGATTTAGCCCGCTCCCGTAGCGGGCTTTTTTTTGGGCATATAATTGCAAACTCTATAATTGAGGTTAATATGCAATTGTTGTTGATGCCGCCCGTATTGCAAATGCGCACACAATAATATCCGCGCTGTCCGGTTAATCCAGAGTCCACCGCCGTGTCTTCCATAAAATTGAAATTGATCCTGGCGGCGCTGGCATTGGGCGGCGCGGCCGTTCTCGGCGGCGTCGCCTACATGACGGCACAGCCGCCGTCGAGCAAGGACGCTGCCACCGCTGCGGCGACGGCCGCCGGCCGCGGCACGCAGCGTCATTGGGCCGCGCGCGTGACCACCGTCGCCGGCGACGGTCTGCCCGGTGCGACTGATGGCAGCGGACGCCAAACCCGCTTTGCCGATCCGTTCGGCGTGGTGCTCGACAAGGCCGGCAACTTGTACGTGGCCGACGGCGGCGACAACAACAGCATCCGCAAGATCGGCGTGGACGGCGTCGGCGCCACCTTCGCCGGCGGCGGTGTCGAAGGCTACGCCGACGGCCCCGGCAAGGCGGCGGCGTTCAATACGCCATCCGGCCTGGCGATCGACGGCGACGGCAATCTGTACGTGGCCGATACCGGCAACAACGCGATCCGCAAGATCACCCCGGGTGGCGTCGTGTCGACGCTGGCGGGCGACGGCGCGGCCGGCCACCAGGACGGGCGCGGCGCGGCGGCGCGCTTCAACGGCCCGGTCGGTATTGCCGTCGATGCCGCCGGCGTGGTGTACGTCAGCGACACCTACAACGATCGCATCCGTCGCATTGCGCCGGACGGCGAGGTCACCACCATCGCCGGCGGCCGCCGCGCCGGCTGGGCCGACGGACCGGCGGCGCAGGCGTTGTTCAATGCGCCGACCGGGCTGGCGCTTGCCGCCAATGGCGAGCTCTACATCGCCGACACGGCCAACGACGCGGTCCGCAAGCTGGGCACGGATGGCATCGTCAGCACGGTGGCCGAGGCGAAGGAGGGCGAGCGCGTGTCGTTGCTGCATTTGCCGGTCGCGCTGGCGCTGACGTCCGATGGCTATTTATATTTGGGCAGCAACGCCCACGGCCGCCTGGCGCAAATCACGCCGGCCGGCGAGGTGCTGACGTTGGTCGATGTCGACCGCGTGGCCGAGCCGGACTACGGGCCGGACGGCAGCGTGCGGCTGTACGCGCCGCGCGGCATCGCCTTGGCGCCGGACGGTTCGTTGTTCGTGACCGACGGCGCCACTTATCGCCTGCATCATGTCGGCGCGGCGGTGGCGGGCGCGCCGGCGGCGCCGGAGGAGGCGCCGGTGGGCATGCCGGCCCACGGCGCCAAAGTGCTGTGGCCGGTCAAACCGCAGGACAAGGCGCACGAAGTGGTCGGGCTGATGGGCGAGGTGCGCGGCAACTTCGATGGCGAAAGCCGCCATCATTTCCATTCGGGACTTGATGTGCAGGCCAGGATCGGCACGCCGGTGCTGGCGGTGGCGGCCGGCAAGGTGACCGATCCGCGCGCGAACTGGGGCTTCGGACAACTGTCGGAGGGTATCGCGATTAACGGCTTGCAATACATCCACATGCGCGTGGGCCGCGATGGCCGCGACAAGGTGCTCGATCCACGCTTCCAAATATTGAGGGACGAGAAGGGCGTGCCCGATGCCGTGCGGGTCAAGCGCGGTACGCGGTTCGCGGCCGGCGACACCTTGGGCACCGTCAATCGCATGGCGCATGTGCATCTGGATTACATGCCGAACGGATACGCGCTCAATCCGCTGCGCCTGCCGTTTATCGGCACGGAGGACACCATCGCGCCCAAGATTCAAGGCATCACCTTGCGTGACGTTGGCGGCAGGCCGTTGAAGCAAATGGCCGGTGGGCGCCTGCTGGTGGCGCGCAGCTTGGGCGCGGTGCAGATCGTTGTCGACGCGTATGACCAGATGAACGGGGCGCAGGCGCGTCGGCGGCTGGGGTTGTACAAGTTGGGCTACCAGTTGCGCGACGCCGGCGGCGATGTCATCCCCGGCATGGAGCAGCCTGTCATCACGCAAGTGTACGACCGGATTCCGCGCAACCGGGAAGCGGTGAAGCTCGCTTATATGGAAGGCAGCGGCTCACCGTGCACGGCAACGCGGAGACGCGCTTCGCGTACGCCATCAACAATTCGCTGATGAACGGCAAGATGACGCCGGGCGCGTGGAAGGTCGGCGCGCTCGCTCCCGGCAACTACACGTTGCGTATCACCGCCGAGGATTACGCCGGCAACGCCGCCATCAAAGGCCGCGACCTCTCGATCACCATCGATTAGTGGCGGGGGGGGGCTCGGCGTTGGACGTGCGATCTCGCGGTTGCGCGCATCAGCCCGTGTCCGAATGTCAGACTTGAGGTGTTCCGGGTTGCACGGTTGCGCATTTGCGTTGACAAGCAAAGTTAATCGGAATATATTTTCGACATGAATTGGAATCGTTTCCAAATCTATCCAGAAATAGTGTCCGGGCATCGACCCGGGCCGGCCAGGAGACTGTAGTGACTAGCAAGACGCCTCGTCGTTTCTCTCCCGCCGCGAAGGAAGCGCCGACACCGACCGTGCCGGCT